>WFPZ01000101.1 GCA_015487335.1 Paracoccaceae bacterium | reverse complement strand
GGGTGCTTTCGGTGCGGATCGTGGTGCCGCCGCGGAAATCGATCCCGAAATTGAGCCCCATGGTGAAGAACAGCACCACCGAAAGCACCACCGCCAGCATCGAGCCGCCGAAGGTGAAGGCCGCGCCGCGGAAGAAATCGATCTTCGTGTTGTCGGGAACAAGTTTCAGGCGCATCGGCTCAGACCTCGATTTTGCGGGGGCGGCGGCGTTCGAACCACATCACGATCATCAGCCGGGTGAGGTAGATCGCGGTGAAGACCGAGGTGATGAGGCCAAGCCCCAGCGTCACCGCGAAGCCGCGCACCGGGCCGGAGCCCATGACGAACAGGATCGCGGCGGTGATGAAGGTGGTGATGTTGGCGTCCAGAATGGCGCTCAGCGCCTTCTCGTAGCCCAGTTCTATGGCCCGCGCCGGCCCGCGCGCGGTGCGCAGCTCTTCGCGGATGCGCTCGAAGATCAGCACGTTGGCATCCACCGCCATGCCGATGGTCAGCACGATCCCGGCGATCCCCGGCAAGGTCAGGGTGGCGCCGATGGCGCTCAGCAGGCCGAAGATCAGCGCCACGTTGAAGATCAGCGCCACATTGGCGATCAGCCCGAACCAGCCGTAGCTGAGCGCCATGAACACCAGCACCGCCACGAAGGCCACCGCGGTGGCCAGCTTGCCCGCCTCGATGCTGTCCTGGCCCAGTTCCGGGCCGACGGTGCGCTCTTCGAGGAAGACCAGCTCGGCCGGCAGGGCGCCGGCGCGCAGCAGCACCGCCAGGTTGGTGGATTCCTCCACCGTGAAATTGCCGGTGATGATCCCCGAGCCGCCGGCGATGTAGTCCTGGATCACCGGGGCGGAGATCACCTCTTCGTCCAGCACGATGGCGAAGGGCGAACCGATGTTCTCGGCGGTGTAATCGCCGAATTTGCGCGCCCCCGTGGGATTGAAGCGGAAGTTCACTGCCGGCCGGCCGTTCTGGTCGAAGGTGGGCTGGGCGTCCACCAGCTCTTCGCCGGTGACCACCGGGGTGCGCTCCAGTATGTAATAGGTGTTCGGGTCATCCATCGCCGGATAGATGACATTGCCCGGCCCCGGATCGGCGTTGGGGTCGGAGGTGCGCCCGACCACCGGGTTGAAGGTCAGCCGCGCGGTGGTGCCGATCAGCGCCTTGAGCTCCTCGGCCGAGCCGATGCCCGGCACCTGGATCAGGATGCGCTTGTCGCCCTGGCGCTGGATCGTGGGCTCGCGGGTGCCCACCTCGTCCACCCGGCGGCGGATGATCTCAAGCGATTGCTGGACGGTGCGGTCGTCGGTGGCAAGCTTCTCGGCATCGGACAGGGTGACGATGATCGTGTCGCCCTCGCCGCGGGCCACGATGTCGGACGAACCCACCCCGGTGAGCGTGACCACCGGCCGGGCCATCGAGCGCACCACCTCAAGCGCCCGCTCCATGCCCTCGGGCTTCGAGATGCGGATGCGCAGCTCTCCCTTGGGGGCGGGCAGGCGGCGGATGGTGCCCACCACGTCGCGCTCTGCACGCAGGGCGTTGCGGATTTCGGGCCAGTAGCCGTCCATCCGGTCGGCATAGACATCCTCGACCTGCACTTCGGCCAGAAGCTGCGCGCCGCCGCGCAGATCGAGCCCGAGGTTGACCAGCTTGGAGGGCATCCAGGAAGGCCACAGATCGCGCTGGGCGGCCAGTTCCGGGGTTTCCCCCTGCTGTTCTATCGCCTTGAGCGCGTCATTGTGCTGCTCGACCCGCGAGTAGAACGCGTTCGGCAGCGCGAAATACAACCCGAGAGCCACCAGCCCCCAGATGACGACACGCTTCCATGTCGGTATCTGCAGCATGTTCCCTGCCCTGTCTTGCGGCGATCAGTCCGCCGCCGGTTCGGTTTTCGAAAGCACCTGCGAGATGGTCGCCTTCACCACCCGCACCCTGACGCCGTCGGCGATCTCGACCTCGACCTCGCCATCGTCCTTCACCTTGGTGACTTTGCCGATGATTCCGCCCTGGGTGACGATCTGGTCGCCGCGGCGCAGCGCCTCGATCATCGCCTTGTGTTCCTTCATCTTCTTCTGCTGCGGACGGATCAGCAGCAGATACATGATGCCGAAAATCAGGATCAGGGGGATGAAGCTGGCGAAGGCCCCGCCGGCCCCTCCCGCAGCTTGCGCATAGGCAGGCGTAACAAACATTCTTGAGTCCTTTGTTGGCGGGCCGACGGCCCCGGCCCGGATTGGCGCGCACCCTATATCCGGCCCGGATGCTTGGCAAGCGAAGCGCGGCCGATTTCGGGTTCACAGTGACATGTCCTTGCGGCATATGGGGGCGGAAAGTCCGCCGTCAAGCGAAGGAACCTCCCCATGCACGACATCCGCGCGATCCGCGACAACCCGGAAGCCTTCGACGCCGCCATGGCCCGGCGCGGGCTGTCGGGCGTGGCGGCCCGCATCCTGGCCATCGACGAGGCCCGCCGCGCCGCCATCGCCGCCGCCGAGGCCGCCCTGGCCGAGCGCAACGCGGCCAGCAAGCAGGTTGGCGCAGCGAAGGCGAAGGGCGACGAGGCCGAGTTCGAGCGCCTGCGCGCGCTGGTGGCCGCCAAGAAGGACGAGATCGCCCGCCTCGAGGAGGAGGCAAGGGCGAAGGACGCCGAGC
Organism: Paracoccaceae bacterium; assembly: GCA_015487335.1. Lineage (GTDB taxonomy): Bacteria > Pseudomonadota > Alphaproteobacteria > Rhodobacterales > Rhodobacteraceae > S012-89. Next base: position 1,871 of record WFPZ01000101.1, on the reverse strand, counting down.
TGCGCGCCGCGCTGCTTGAGCTGCCCAACATCGTCGCCGAGGACGTGCCCGACGGCGAGGACGAAAACGACAACGTGGAAATCCGCCGCTGGGGCGAGCCGCGCCGGTTCGATTTCGAGCCGAAGGAGCACTACCAGCTGCCTGCCGCCAGGGGGCTCGACTTCGCCACCGCGGCCCGGCTGTCGGGGTCGCGCTTCGTGGTCATGAGCGGCGCCATGGCCCGGCTGCACCGGGCGCTGGCCCAGTTCATGCTGGAAATCCACACCACCGAGCACGGGCTGACCGAGATGAACACGCCGGTCCTGGTGCGCGACGAGGCGATGGTGGGCACCGGCCAGCTGCCGAAATTCGCCGAGGACAGCTACCGCACCACCAACGGCTGGTGGATGATCCCGACCGCCGAGGTGACGCTGACCAACATGGTGGCGGGGCAAATCCTCGAGGCCGACGCCCTGCCGATGCGCATGACCGCCCACACCCTGTGCTTCCGCTCCGAGGCCGGATCGGCCGGCAAGGACACCGCCGGCATCCTGCGCCAGCACCAGTTCGAGAAGGTGGAGATGGTCTCGATCACCCGCCCCGAGGACAGCGAGGCGGAACATGCCCGCATGACCCGCTGCGCCGAAACGGTGCTGGAGCGCCTCGGCCTGCCCTACCGCACCGTCACCCTGTGCACCGGCGACATCGGCTTTTCCGCCCGGCGCACCCATGACATCGAGGTCTGGCTGCCGGGGCAGAACGCCTATCGGGAAATCTCTTCCGTCTCCACCTGCGGCGACTTTCAGGCCCGCCGGATGAACGCCCGGTACCGCCCCGCCCCCGAGGCGCGGCCCGAATTCGTGCACACGCTCAACGGCTCGGGCCTGGCGGTGGGAAGAACCCTCATCGCGGTGCTGGAAAATGGCCAGCAGGCGGACGGCTCGGTCGAACTGCCCGAAGCGCTGCACCCCTGGCTGGGCGGCAAGAGCCGCATCACCGCCGAGGGCGAGCTGGCCTGAGGCCGCTCGAGGGGGCCGTCTGCCCCCTCTGGCCGCCCGCCGGGCGGCCATTCACCCCCGAGAGTATTTCTCGCAAGATGAAGGCAAGACCGCTTCATCCTGCCCGAAACACTCCCGCGCGGCACGAAGGAGCGGCGCCAGCACCCGGAAACGGGCGGGTCATCTGTCTGTCGGCTTCCTGCCCAGATGCTTGCGCAGCTTCGAAGGGGCGGGCTTCTTGCGCCCCTTGTAGGGGTTCTTGTCGGCCTGGCTGCGGAACGTCAGCCTGACCGGCGTTCCGGGCATGTCGAAATCGTCCCGCAAGCCGTTGACAAGATAGCGCTTGTAGCTTTCCGGCAACTTCTCGGGATGCGAGCACATGACCACGAAGGCCGGCGGGCGGGTCTTGATCTGGGTCATGTAGCGCAGCTTGATCCGCCGCCCGCCCGGTGCCGGCGGCGGGTGAGCCTCGACCATGCCGGCCAGCCACCGGTTGAGACGTGCCGTCGGCACTCGCCGGTTCCATACCTCGTGCGCCTTCATCACCGCCTGCTGCAGCCGATCCAGACCCTTGCCGGAAAGCGCCGAGACGGTGACCAGCGGCGCGCCGCGCAGCTGCGGCAGGAGGCGTTCGAATTCTTCGCGCAACTCCTTGAGCCTGGCGTTCTTGTACTCTTCGAGATCCCACTTGTTGACGGCGATCACCACGGCGCGGCCCTCGCGCTCGGCCAGATCGGCGATGCGCAGGTCCTGCTGCTCGAAGGGGATCTGCGCGTCCAGCAGCACCACCACGACCTCGGCAAAGCGCACCGCCCGCAGCCCGTCGGCGACCGACAGCTTCTCGAGCTTTTCCTGCACCCGGGCGCGCTTGCGCATGCCGGCGGTGTCGAAGAT
>WFPZ01000100.1 GCA_015487335.1 Paracoccaceae bacterium | reverse complement strand
GTGGCGGAGAGACAGGGATTCGAACCCTGGAGACGGTTTCCCGCCTACACGCGTTCCAGGCGTGCGCCTTCGACCACTCGGCCACCTCTCCGCTGCAGGGGCTTCTACATCCTCCCGGGCCTCTCTTGCAAGAGGCAGGAAGGAGAAAACCCGGCCGTTCCGGGGGGTCAACCGCCTTCGAGGTCGGCGTTGCTGGCGACGATGTCTTCCAGAACCGCCGCCTCGTCCTCGCCGACGATCCGGCCCAGAAGATCGCGCCGCATGTGATAGGTCAGCACCGCCACTGCGCGCATGATGTGGTCCTTCTCGGCCTGTTCCATCCGGTTGTCACCCATCGCCTTGTCGAGGCGGGCCAGCACCTCGCGGAACTGGGCAATCACGCCGGCGCTGGCGATCATCGCCAAGCGGTGGTTGAGCACTCTCAGCTCGTAAAGTTCCGCCTTGTCCATGCGCCCCTTCTCGACGATCTCGCCCACATGCTCGATCACCGCCGTATAGACGGCGGCCTTCTGGTCGAGCAGCAGAACCTGGCCCTCCTTGCGCAGCTCCAGCTCCGTCTGCCGGTTGAGCAGCAGCGCGGTGATCAGCACCGTGGCGATGGCGCCGATGAACACCAGCAGCAGCTCCTGCGAGAAGGGAAAATCGGCGCTGATTCCATAGAAGTAGCGGAAGGCCAGATAGCCTGCCGCCAGCGTCGCCAGCAGAAGCAAGAGAAGCCCGGCCCGGCTATTCATCGAGCCACAGGTTGATACGGCGGTTGCGGCGGCCCTTCTTCTCGATCTTGCCGATCCTGAGCCGCCCGATCTCGCCGGTGCGCGCCACATGGGTGCCGCCGCAGGGCTGCAGGTCCACCTGGGATTCGCCCTCGCCGATGCGAATCAGCCGCACCCGCCCCTGGCCGGTGGGCGGCTTCACCGACATGGTCTTGACCAGCCCCGGATCGGCGGCGAGTTCCTCGTCGGTGATCCAGGCCTCGGTGACCGGCAGATCGCGGGCCACGAGCTCGTTGAGGGCCTCTTCCAGCGCCGCCTTGTCCTGCGGCGCCTCGGGCATGTCGAAATCCAGCCGCCCCTTCTCGGCCCCGATCGCGCCGCCGCTCACCGGCAGCGGCACCACCACCGAAAGCAGGTGCAGCGCGGTGTGCACCCTCATGTGGCGGTGGCGGCGCTCCCAGTCCAGCAGCTGGCGCAGCCGTGCGCCCACCGGCGGCAGCGCCTCGCCCTCGGCAGGCACCAGAACGATCTCGCCCCCCTCGCCCTTGACGGTGGTGACCACGCGCATCGTTCCGCCCGCCCACTCCAGCCGTCCGCTGTCGCCGGGCTGGCCGCCGCCCTGCGGGTAGAAGAGCGTCCGGTCCAGCACCACGCCCCCCTGCCCCGTGTGCCCCGTCACCGTGGCCTCCGCCTCGCGCAGATACGGGTCTTCCCGAAACAGCATTTGCGTCATGCGTTCCTGTCTCCTTCGGTGGGTTTTTCGGCGACGGCGCGCAGGGCTTCGGGGTTGCGCAGCCAGATGTCGCGCTGGGCGAAGGGAATCTCGATCCCCTCTTCGGCGAAGCGGCGCACGATTTCGTGGTTGATGTCGGAACGCACCGAAAGCACGTAGTTCACGTCGCGCAGGATGGCGCGGATCTCGAATTCCAGCGCATCGGCGCCGAAACGCACCAGATGCACCCCCGGCGGCGGGTCCGTGCTGACCATCGGGTGGGCCTGGGCGATCTCGCGCAGGATCTTCTCCACCTTGCGGGTGTCGGTGCCATAGGCCACCCCCACCCCGATCACCGCCCGGCCCACCAGATTGCCGCGGGTGTAGTTGGTCACCGGCCCCGAGATGAGGTCGGCATTGGGCACGATCACATCGGTGCGGTCGAAGGTCTCGATACGGGTGGAACGCACCGAGATGTCGCGCACATAGCCCTGCTGGCCGCCCACCTCGATCCAGTCGCCCTCGGAAATGGGCCGCTCGATCAGCAGGATGATGCCCGAGACGAAATTGGAGACGATGTTCTGCAGCCCGAAACCGATGCCGACCGAGAGCGCACCGGCGACAATGGCCAGCGACGAGAGGTCGATCCCGGCGGTGGTGATCGCGATCACCGCGGCGAGGAAGATGCCCAGATAGCCGACCCCGCTTTCGATGGCGTTCTGTCCGCCCGGATCGATCCGCGTCCTGGGCAGGATGGAGTTGCGCAGCGTCGCCTGCACCATCCGCGTCAGCACGTAGCCGACGGCGAAAACCGCCACGAAGGTCAGGAAATCGGAGGGAGAGATGCGGGTATCCCCGATCGTGATCCCCTCGAGGAAACGGGTCCAGAGCTCCGTCAGGTCGGAAACCCGCGCCCCCCAGATCAGCGCGAACAGCGGGGTGGAGGCGAGAAACAGCGTGAAGTTGACCAGCACCGGCACCAGCGCGTTTCGCGCCTCTTCCTCCGATATCCGTGCCACCAGCGCATAGCCGTCGCGCAGCACCCCGCCGATCACCACCAGAAGCCCCAGCAGGCCGAGGGTGAGGATCGTCGGATAGACGACAACCGTCGCCAGAGAAAGATACCCCACCGCACCGGCCAGCGGCGCGATGATCCCCAGCGCCGTCAGGATGCGCCCGACGGCCCGCACCATGCGGCTGCGCAGGTCATGCTCGTGCGTAGCCCCCTCGACGGCGGCCTCCTCCGGCTCGCAGCGATGCAGCAGCCGCCCGAGGCGCAGCAGCAGCACCCCGCCCGCCAACAGCAACGGGAAATTGAGCGCCGCGTCCATCTCCTCGGAGAGGCGCTCGAAGGAGATGATGTTGTCCAGAAGGCGCTCGAGCCCCCACAACAGCCCCAGAAGCGCCGCATGGGCGCGCGCTTCCCGGCCCTGCCCGGGCGGCAGACGAAACGGCGTGGGCATGTCCGGATCGGCCGGAAACAGCCGCAAGGCCAGCCAGCGGGCCCCGAAATAGCCAAGCCCCAGCACCGGCAGCGCCTCGGCGACGATCTCGCCGCGAAACCCCAGAAGCCCCGAGGCGAACAGCGCCTGAACGAAGGCGTAGATCCCCACCACCGGCAGCGCCACCTGCCCCAGAGAAATCAGGAAGCCGTAAAACCCGCGCGCCACGGCGGAGGTCCCGCGCCGGTAGCGCCCGGTGAGACGCTCCATCCATCGGTGACCGCGCAGCAGCAGGACCAGCGCCACCACCAGATAGAAGATGATCTCGGGCAGCCTGTCCCGCATCTGCCTCTTCTGGGCATCCGAGGCCCAGGCAGCGGCGATCTCCTTGCCCACATCTACCGGGAAGGCGGTGAAGATGTCCCAGGCCTTGGGCCACAGGGCCGGATCCAGCGGCGAGGGCCCCAGCGTGAGCAGCCGCCGCGCCTGGCGTTCGCGAATGATGGTGTCGATCTCGCGGATCAGCCCGTCGGCGCGCGAATAGGCCTCCTCGGCCTTCAGCCGCGGCGCCTCCAGGCGCGCCAGCTGCGCCTCCAGATCGGCCCGGCGGGCGGCGATCTCGGGGCTTTCCATTTCACCGTCTGCAGGCGCGGGGCCAAGCGCCTGAAGCTGGCTGCGCAGGGTGTCTACCCTGGTCTGGTTGACGCTCTGGGCGGCAAGGAAGCGGGCCCGCCAGTCCGCCAGTTCGGCGCGCAGCCCCTCCAGCGCCACGTCGGAGGCGCGCATTTCCTCCAGCACCCCCTCGGCCCGGCTTGCCACCGCCTCCCAGCGGGCATAGTCGATCTCCTCGGCCTGTTCCTGCGCCAGCGCCGCCGGCGCGACCGCCACGAGCGCCGTTCCCGGCCCCAGCAGGGCCAGCACAAATGCCAGGATGCGCAGGCCCGCCGGCATCAGTCCACGAAGACCGAGGGCAGTATCCGCCCCGGCCCTTCCATCCATTTCGGCCATGGCAGGCCCTTTTCCCTGAGGAATTCGGGATTGTAGAGCTTGGACTGGTAGCGCGTGCCGTAATCGGCCAGCACCGTGACGATGGTATGCCCCGGCCCCATCTCGCGGGCCATGCGCATGGCGCCCGCGATGTTGATCCCGGAAGAGCCCCCCAGGCACAGGCCCTCGGTTTCCAGCAGATCGAAGATCACCGGCAGCGCCTCTTCGTCGGGGATCCGGTAGCACATGTCGGGGGTGAAGCCCTCGAGATTGGCGGTGATCCGCCCCTGGCCGATCCCTTCGGTGATCGAAGAGCCCTCGGCCTTCAGCTCGCCGGTGGTGTAGTAGCTGTAAAGCGCCGCCCCCATCGGATCGGCCAGGCCCACCTTCACGCCCCGGGGCTGCAGCGCGCGCGCCACCCCCGCCAGCGTGCCGCCCGAGCCCACCGCGCAGATGAAGCCGTCCACCCTGCCCCCGGTCTGCTCCCAGATCTCGGGGCCGGTGGTTTCCTCATGGGCCAGCCGGTTGGCCACGTTGTCGAACTGGTTGGCCCAGATCGCGCCGTCGGGTTCGCTCTCTGCCAGCCGCTCGGCCAGGCGGCGGGAGTAGTGCACGAAATTGTTGGGGTTGCTGTAGGGCGCGGCCGGCACCTGCACCAGCTCGGCCCCCGAGATGCGGATCGCGTCCTTCTTTTCCTGGCTCTGGGTCTCGGGAATGACGATGACGGTGCGAAAGCCCATCGACCGACCCACCAGCGCCAGGCCGATCCCGGTGTTGCCGGCGGTGCCCTCGACGATGGTGCCCCCGGGCCTGAGCGCGCCCGATTCGACCGCGTCGCGGATGATGTAGAGCGCGGCACGGTCCTTCACCGACTGGCCGGGGTTCATGAACTCGCACTTGCCGAGGATCTCGCAGCCGGTGGCCTCGGAGGGGCCGTTGAGGCGGATCAGCGGCGTGTTGCCGATGATCCCCGACAGATCGCTGCTCACCTGCATGTCTCGCCTCCTGCTCCAGCCTGTCACCCATGTGTAGGCCGCGCCCTGCCCGAACTCAAGCGCCGGCGCGGATCGCCTCGCGCCGGGCCGCCAGCCACAGCAGGGACAGGATCAGCGGCCCGGTATCGGCCTCGCCGGTGGAAAGCAGCTCCATCGCCGTGGCAAAGCCCAGAAGATGGCCGCGGATGTCCTCGGCCTCGTGATCGACCCCGAAGGTGCCGGCCGCCCCGTCGGGCAGGTCGGCCTCGGCCACGAAGGCGTGCAGATACTCGCTGCAGGCCCCCGGCGAGGGGTAGTAGCCCCCCACCCGGTAGAGGCGGCCGGCCTCCAGCCCCGCCTCCTCGGCCATCTCGCGGCGCGCCGCCTCCTCCGGCGTCTCGCCCGGGTCGATCCGGCCGGCCACCGGCTCCAGCGTCCAGGGCCAGCGGTCGCCACGCACGAAGGGGCCGTGGCGGAACTGTTCCACCACCAGGACCCGGTCGCGGCGCGGGTCATAGGGCAGCACCGTCACCGCATCGCCGCTGACGAAGGCGGCGCGGGTGACCTGCGCGCTCATGGAGCCGTCGAACAGGGGAAAGCGCAACTCGTGCTCTTCCAGGGCGAAGTAGTTGGTATAGGGCCGGCGGCGGGCCAGCAGCTCGACCTGCCCCGCCTCGGGGCCGCTGCGGATTGCCGGCGGCACCGAGCCCGCCCGCGCCAGCACCCGCGACCAGGCCCGCTGCTGCATCTGGGCAAAGCGCCGGGCGGCCTCCTCGGCCGGGACCGTGCCGAAGCCCTCCATGTATTCGGCCGCGGCCGAGACGCTCATCTCGCCCCAGCGGCGCGCCCAGTCGTCCAGATCGAAGGGGGCGCCGGGCCGCCAGACGCCCTCGCGGGCAAACCACGCCCGCGCCCGGCGCGGCCCTTCCGGCGTCTGCACCGTCACCTCGCGCAGGGCAAAGCCGAAGCCGCCTTCGTAATAGTCGAGCCGGGCCAGCTCGCCCTCGGACAGGCCGCCGAGCAGCAGCCCCTCGGCCGACGCGCCCGGCGCCGCCACCAGAAGCGGAAAGGGCTGGCCCTCGGCCCAGTGGGCCCGATGGCCGGCCAGGCGCGCGGGCAGCCCCCGGGGCGTGCGCCCCAGCACCACCTCCAGCAGCGGGCGGTAGCGCAGGGTGCCGTAAAGGAAAAGATCGCCCCCCTCGCTCATGACCAGCGCCGGGCCACCCACTCAACCAGCCAGCCGCCGAACAGACCGCCCACCACCAGCGCCCCGACAACCGAAGGCACGGCGATCAGCACCAGGTAATCGACGGCATAGCCGGCCATCGCCTGCAGGGCCTCCACGGGGCCGTCGAAACGGCGGTTGAGCGAATATTGCAGCATCTTGTAGCCGGAAAAGATCAGCACCCCCCAGAAGGTGATCACCGCCGAGGTGGTCAGCCCATAGCCGAAACCCGCCCGCAGCCCCTGCCCGGCCCGGGCTCCGGAAATCTTCCAGCCGGTTGAGGCCCCGATCACGGCCATGATCCGGTTGAGCTGCCCCGTGGGCGTGCCCTCGGGCAGTAGCGGCTTGACCAGATCGGCGGCGAACCATGCAAGACCCGCAAAGAACAGCGCGGCTGCGAGCTTGGAGGCGGTCGGCATCGGTGCATCCCTTCGCGGCGAGTTGAAAACCCGGCTTGGCGCGCAGTTTCGGCGCTCGGGCGCGCGGGCGCAAGGTGCGAGTTGGCAGGATGCGCGCGATTGCGGGAAATCGCGCGCCGCAGCCCCCCGGGTGCCGCTCAGAGCATCCGGTCGAGCGCCCCGATCAGGTGCTCCACCTCCGCTTCGGTGGTGTAATGGACGAAGGACAGGCGCAGCACGCCCTTGGCCGGGTCCACCCCCATGGCCCGCAGCGGGCGCACGGCGTAGAAATCGCCGCCCGCGGCCATGATCCCGTGTGCGGCCAGCAGCGCGGCCATCTCCTCGCCGGGGCCGGGCAGCTCCACCGCCACCGTGGGCGCGCGGCGCTCGGCCCGGCGCGGCCCCAGCAGGCGCAGGGCGTTTTTCGCGGCGAGGAAATCGAGCAGCGGCTGCAGCAGCTCCGTTTCGCGCCGGCGCATCAGCCGCCCCACCGCGGCGGCGCGCGCGCGCGGCTCGGCAAGCTTGTCGTGGTGGCGGGCGTAAAGCTCGTCGATATAGTCCGCGATCCCTGCGCAGGCGGCCACCTGGGCGTGGTCTGGCCCGGCCGGGGTGAAACGCTTGTAAAGCGTATCGGCGTTGAAGAAATGGCCCTGGTTGGGCAGCGCCTCGCCCAGTTCGCGGCGGATCACCATCAGCCCCTGGTGGGGGCCGTAGGTCTTGTAGGCGGAAAACAGGTAGATGTCGGCCCCCAGCGCGCCGACGTCCGGCAGCCCGTGCGGCGCGTAGGAAACCCCGTCGACGCAGACCGCCGCCCCCGCCGCATGGGCCATGGCGGTGATCGCGGCCACGTCGTTGATCTCGCCCACCACGTTGGAGCAGTGCGGGAAGGCCACCAGCCTGACCCGCTCATCCAGTAGCGCCTCCAGCCCCGACAGCGGCAGGTGGCCGCTTTCGCGGTCGATGCGCCACTCGCGCAGCTCGATGCCCGCATCGGCCAGGCGCCGCCACGGGCCCGAGTTGGCCTCGTGGTCCTGATCGGTGACGATGACCGCATCGCCCGGCGAGAGGTGCTCGCGGAAGGCCTGGGCCAGCACGTAAGCGTTCTGGCTGGTGGAGGGGCCGAAGCTCAGCTCGTCTGGCTCGACCCCCAGCATGGCCGACAGGCGCAGGCGGGCCTCGTCCATCTCTTCGCCGGCCACCCGGCTGGCGGCATAGGGGCCGTAGGGCTGGACCTTGCGCTCGCGGTAGAAACGGGCGAGGCGCTCGACCACCGGCGCGCAGGGGTAGGAACCGCCGGCGTTTTCAAAAAAGGCCTGGCCGCGCAGGGACGGCTCGGAAAAGGCCGGAAAGCGGGCGCGGACGAAATCGATGTCGAGGGATTTGCCGTCGTGGCTCATGGGGCACCTCCGTACCCGCAGGCTGGCCCCGCAGGTGGGCAAGGTCAAGCGGGGTGCCGATTTGCCGCGCCGGCAGGCGCGCCGGAGTGAGGGAGCCTTCTGCCCCCTCACGCTGCCGAAGCATGTTTTCCGGCGGAAGCCGGGCTCAGGCGTTCACGTCCACCACCACCCGGCCCTTGACCTGGCCCTTGAGGATGGCCCGGCCCAGTTCGGGGAGATCGGCCAGCGTGGCCTCCCGGACCATCGCCTCGAGCTTGTCCATCGGCAGGTCTGTGGCGATGCGCTTCCAGGCGCGCTGGCGGTTTTCAAGCGGCTGCATGACCGAATCGATGCCCAGCAGGTTGACCCCGCGCAGGATGAAGGGCGTGATCAGCGCCCCCTCGATCGCCGCCCCGCCGGCCAGGCCCACGGCGGCCACCGAAGTGCCGTATTTCATCTGCTTGAGCACGCGGCCGAGTATCGCCCCGGCCACCGCATCGACGCAGCCGGCCCAGGTTTCGCTTTCCAGGGCCTTGCGGGTGACCTCGGCCAGCTCCTCGCGCGGAACGATCCGCGAGGCGCCCAGGTCGCGCAGATAATCCTCTGTCTCCGGCCGGCCGGTAAGCGCCGCCACCTCGTGGCCCAGATGGGCGAGAATCGCCGTGGCCACCGAGCCCACGCCGCCGGCCGCCCCCGTCACCAGCACCGGGCCGTCTCCCGGCTTCAGCCCGTGATCCTCGAGCGCCATCACTGCCAGCATCGCGGTGAAGCCGGCGGTGCCGACCGCCATCGCCTGGCGCGTGGTCAGCCCCTCGGGCAACGGCACCAGCCAGTCGGCGCGCACCCGCGCCTTCTGGGCATAGCCGCCCCAGTGGGTCTCGCCCACCCGCCATCCGGTGAGCACCACCTTGTCGCCCGGCTTGTAGCGCGGGTCGGACGAGGCCTCGACGGTGCCGGCGAAATCGATGCCCGGCACGTGGGGGTAATGGCGCACCAGCCCGCCGCCGGGGCCGATGCACAGGCCGTCCTTGTAGTTGAGGGTGGAATATTCCACCGCCACCGTGACCTCGCCCTCGGGCAGGCGGCTTTCGTCCAGCTCCTGCACGCTTGCGTGGGTCTTGCCGTCCTCGTCCTTCTCGACGACCAGTGCCTTGAACATCTCTTCCTCCATCCTTTCCGCCGGCCCTAGCGGCCGGGGCCCTTCCAGTCGATGGCGCAGATCTCGGCCGACTTGCCCGAGAAATCCCACACCCGGCCGTAATCGCGCAGTTTCGAGCGCAGCCCGCGGGCCGCGATCACATCGGGGCCCATCCAGTAGCGGGTGTTGGTCATCATCACCGGCTTGTCCGGATCGGCGCCGGTGAGCATTTCGATCTCGCCCTGGATCTTGCGCCCGATCATGATCGAGCGGCGCGTGCCGTCGCGCACGATCTCGACCTTCTCGCGCTCGTGCCCGATGATCTCCGAGACCAGCATGGTGAACAGCCCGGTGGTGCCGCCGGCCTCTCCCGAGAGAATCTTCAGCAGCCCGTTGTAGGCCTTTTGCGTAGCCTTTTCATCGATATAGGCGGCAACCTTCCAGTTGCCCTCGCTCATCCGGCCGGGGATGTCCACCAGAAGGCCGATGTTGATCCCGTCCAGCGGCTCGCCCTCGAAATGGCCCTCGTCGATGGCAATCGCCATCCAGGCCTGGCAGTAGCCTTCGCTCGGGCGGTGCTTGCCCAGCGACACCACGCAGGGGCAGAAGACGGTGCAGGAGCAGTTGAGAAACAGCTCTCCGCGGATCGCCCAGTCGGTGGGGTGCTGCCTGCGCCGCATCGGGTTGGCCATCCGCTGCACGATCCGGTCGCGCACGCGGATGCGGTCCGAGGGCCTGTCGTCGGAATCTTCCATGCGTTCTCCCTTTGTCATGCTACATCACTCCGGCGGCCCGCAGGGCCACGAAAAGCGCCGTGGCCAGCAGCACCGCGCCGGCCGGGCGGCGCAGCCAGGCGCCGATCTCGGGCAGTTTCTCCATCACCATGAACAGCGTCGCGACCCCCATCCACAGCAGGCTGGACATGCCGCCCACGAAGGCCAGCGCCATGATCGCCCAGCAGCAGCCGATGCAGTTGGCGCCAAGCCCCACCCCCATGCGCAGGCCGCCGGCGAGGCCGGGGCGCCAGTTGGCGAGGTAGTACTGCATCGGAGACATGCAGACGCTCTGACAGGCCCCCTTGAACCGGCTGAACTGATAGAGACCGGCCGTGGCCAGCAGCGCCACCGACAGCCAGGGCGAGGTGACGACGCCGGCCATGTCCAGAAGCCCCCCGCCGGTGGCCGCCAGCTGCAGGGCGGCAAAAGCGGCCGAGCCCGGCAGCCACACCACCACGTAGCCCAGCAAGATGCCCAGCCAGCCCGCGGGGCCCGCCCCGCTGCGCGCCGGCAGATCGCCATAGACCTTCAGCGCAGGCGCAAGGGTGGGCAGCATCATCGCCCCGATCATCAGCGCCCACATGGCCGCGACAATGGCGAAATCCGGCCCGCCCGGGGCCATTTCCGAGGCCATGCCCGCGCCATGCCCCCCACCCCCGCCATGGCTGCCCGCCATCACGTAAAGCACTGACCAGGAACTGAGAATCAGAGAAAAGAAGCCAATCCACAGAATGGCGCGCAGGGGGGTGTTCGAGAGGGCGTCTTCAGACATGGTTCACCCGGCGGAAAATGATGTCTGCGCGTTTTTGACGCCCGGCGGCGGCGATTGTCAAACGCTAATTCCCCGCCGCCGGCCGCCGTCCGGATGCGGCCCGCAAACGCGTATCAAGGGTTGAATTTCCCGTTCTCCGGGCTTACATTTCGTCTGTCCCGGCAACGGGACTATGGGCATAAACGCGCACGTAATAAGCGGATCGGACCCGGGGGCGGTACCCGGCGGCTCCACCAACAACCCGGTCATTGGCGGGACGAGGGGCCGAAACAGGATCGACGAACGTGTAAAGGTGTGGCTTTGCCCCGGTGAGGTACCACCGTTATCGGTCCACGAAGCATAATTGCCAATGACAATCGTGCTCCGGCAATGGCTCTGGCTGCGTAAGCGGTCCGGCCAAGCCGAAACCTAAGTCCGGTCCTCCAGCAAGGTCCGGCGGGGTTCGCAGGCACCTGGCAACAGAAGCCTGCACCTCTCCCTCTCCAGATGGATATTTCCGCACCACCCTGAGCGAACAATCGTGCCGTGGCACCTTCCCTTCATCTCCGAATCCCGTATGCTGTGAGGCAGAGACGCAACTGGAACCGAAATGTCCCGCAGCATCGACTACGGCAATCTGATGCACCGCGCCATGCGCGGCCTCATCAAGGAAGTCCTGGCGGACGTGGCCGCAAACGGCCTGCCCGGGCAGCATCATTTCTTCATCACCTTCGACACCATGCACCCCGACGTGGAGCTGGCCGACTGGCTGTCGGACCGCTACCCCGAGGAAATGACCATCGTCATGCAGCACTGGTTCGACAATCTCCAGGTGGGCGACGAGGGGTTCGCCGTCACCCTCAATTTCGGCGACAACCCCGAGCCGCTCTACATCCCCTATGACGCGATAAAGACCTTCGTCGACCCTTCGGTGGAGTTCGGCCTGCGCTTCGAAACCCAGGAGGAAACCGCCGGCGAGGAGACCGCCGGCGAAGAGCCCCCCGCCCCGGCCCCCGAGCCGCGGCAGGAACCGGCCGAGGCCGCGCCGCAGGATGCCGAGGTGGTCAGCCTCGACAGTTTCCGCAAGTAACGGAAAGGGCGGCTTTGCCGCCCGGCCGCCCCCCGCCAATGGCGATTGCCACCGCCCGGCGGGGCGCTTATAGCTCTGCCCGGATCACCCTCAGGAGAGCCCGACCATGACCGAGACCCGCACCGAAACCGACAGTTTTGGCCCGCTGGAAGTGCCCGCCGACAAGTACTGGGGCGCCCAGACCCAGCGTTCGCTCATCAACTTCCCCATCGGCTGGGAGCGTCAGCCCATCGCCATCATCCGCGCGCTGGGCGTGATCAAGCAGGCCTGCGCCCAGGCCAACAAGGAACAGGGCACACTGGATGCGCGCCGCGCCGATGCGATCATCCAGGCGGCCTCGGAAGTGGCGGCCGGCAGGTTCGACGACAACTTCCCTCTGGTGGTCTGGCAGACCGGCTCGGGCACCCAGTCGAACATGAACGCCAACGAGGTGATCGCCAACCGCGCGATCGAGATTCTCGGCGGGAAGATCGGCTCCAAGGATCCGGTGCACCCCAACGACCACGTCAACATGGGCCAGTCTTCCAACGACACCTTCCCCACCGCCATGCACATCGCCACCGCCACCACGGCCCGCGACGTGCTGCTGCCGGGGCTTGAGAAACTGCACGCGGCGCTGGCGGAAAAATCCGAAGAATTCAAGGACATCATCAAGATCGGCCGCACCCACACCATGGATGCCACGCCGCTGACGCTCGGGCAGGAGTTTTCCGGCTACACGCATCAGGTGGCGATGGGAATCGCGCGGGTGAAGGGGGCGCTGGGCCGTATCTACGAGCTGGCCCAGGGCGGCACCGCGGTGGGCACCGGGCTCAACACCCGCAAGGGCTGGGCCGAGCGCGTGGCCGCCAACATCGCCGAGATCACCGGCCTGCCCTTCGTCACCGCGCCCAACAAGTTCGAGGCGCTGGCCGCCCATGACGCCATGGTGGAGATGTCCGGCGCGCTGAAAACCGTCGCCGCCTCGCTGTTCAAGATCGCCAACGACATCCGCCTGCTGGGCTCGGGGCCGCGCTGCGGGCTGGGAGAGCTGCTGCTGCCGGAAAACGAGCCCGGCTCCTCGATCATGCCCGGCAAGGTCAACCCCACCCAGGCCGAGGCCATCACCCAGGTCTGCGCCCATGTGATGGGCAACGACGCGGCGGTGGGCTTTGCCGGCAGCCAGGGCCATTTCGAGCTCAACGTCTACAAGCCGATGATCGCCTACAACGTGCTGCAGTCCATGCAGCTTCTGGGCGATGCCTGCGTAGCCTTCACCGACAAGTGCGTCGTCGGGATCCGCGCCAACGAAAGGCGCATCGAGCAGCTGCTGCACGAAAGCCTGATGCTGGTCACCGCGCTGGCCCCGGAAATCGGCTATGACAACGCCACCATCGTGGCCAAGACCGCGCACAAGAACGGCACCACCCTGAAGGAAGAGGCGATTCGCCTCGGCTTCGTGGACGAGGAAACCTTCGACCGCGTGGTGCGCCCCGAGAAGATGATCGGACCGAAGGAATGAACCGCCCCGTCAACCTCAACCGCGCCCGCAAGCAGCGGGCGCGGGCCGAAAGCCGTGCCCGGGGCGCCGAAAACGCCGCGAAATCCGGGCGCACCAAGGCCGAGCGGCTGATGGAGGCGCTGCGCAACGAAAGGGCGGCGAAGATGCTCGACCGCCACCGCATCGACGACGACGAATGAGCAGCCGGCCCGTCAAGCGCTCCCTCACCCTGCGCGGGCACCGCACCTCGGTCTCCCTGGAAGAGGAATTCTGGCAGGCCTTCCGCAGTATCGCCGCAGAAAAAGGCCGCCCGATCAATGATCTAGCGGCCGAAATTGATGCAGATCGCGGCACCGCCCGGGGCCTCGCCTCGGCGATCCGGGTCTATGTATTGCGCCATTATCAGGGCAAGGACGGGCAGCCGCCTTCCTGACCCCCGCCCTTGCCTGCGCGCCCCTGCCGGGGGTGGGCCTCCAGCCAGATGCCATCGCGCGAGCGCACCGTCAGATGGGCCTCGGGCACGGGCACGCGCCCCTCAACCGGCAGAAAGCGGAAGGCACGCACCAGAAGCGCCAGCAGAAGCGGCCCCTCGACCATGGCAAAGCCCGCCCCGGTGCACACCCGCGGCCCGGCCGAGAAGGGCAGATAGGCCTCGCGCAGGCAGGCCTTGCCGTTCTCGGTGGCGAAGCGGTCGGGGTCGAAAGCGTCGGGGCGCTCCCACATCCGGCGGTGGCGGTGCATGTGCCAGGGACTGACCACGATCTGCGACCCCGGCGGCACCTGCCGGTCTCGGAACTGCTCGCATTTCGTGGCCTGGCGCACCAGCATCGGCACCGGCGGGTAGAGGCGCAGCGTCTCGCGGAACACGTTTCGCGTGAAATTCAGCCTGGAAATATCGGAAAAATAGGGGTTTTCTGGCAGTCCAGATACCTCCTCCAGAACCCTCTCCTGGGCTTCGGGGAAGGCCGCCAGCAGGTAGAGCGCCCAGGCCAGGGCCGAGGCGCTGGTTTCATGGCCGGCAAGGAAGAAGATCGCCACCTGATCCACCATCTCGGCGGTATCGAAACGCTCGCCGGTCTCGGGATCGGCCTGGGTCATGATCTTGGTGGCCAGATCGTCGGGCGCGGTGCCGGCGGCGATGGCCCGCATCCTCTCGGCGGTCAGCGCCTCGATGAGCGAGCGGATCTCGCGCGCCCGCCGCCGCACCCCGGGGCGGTGAAAGCGCGGCACCCAGCGCGGCAGGGGAATGAAGGCGCCGAGGTTGAGGATCGGCTGCAGGCGCTGATAGGCGCGGAAGGCGCTGAACACCCGCGCCGCCACCTCGTGGGTGATCGGAATGGAAAACAGGGTGCGGAAGATCACGTCCGCCGCCACGTGGCTGGAGAAGGCCTCGGCCTCGAAGCGCCCCGGCGCGGCCTGCAGCCGCTCCACCGCCGCCTGCCCTGCCGCCAGCATCGCCGGGAAGGTCTCGCGCAGGCGTCCCCCCTCGAAGGCCGGGTCGATGATCCGGCGCTGGCGCTGCCACTGCGCGCCGTTGGTCAGGAACACCGACTCGCCCAGAAGCGGGCGCAGCCCCTCGGAGATGCGCGAGGACTTGGGAAAGTCCATCGGCCGCTCGTTGAGCACCAGGCGCACCAGATCGGGCTGGTTGATCAGGAAGGAGCGGAAGAAGGGCGTGCGGAACTCGGCCATGCGGGCGCGGTAGAGGCGTTCGGGCTGGGCCGACAGGATATCGCGGCGAAACAGGCGCAGGTAGCGCAGCAGCGAGACCTTGTCGGGGCGCGAGGCGGGCCTGGGCGGGATCGTCATGCGGCCATGCTCCGATGCGGGGACAGGGGCGTGTCGATGCGGCTTTTCGAGGGGCGGCGCCCGGCATAGCGCGCCCCCAGGGTGAGCGGCCCGGCGGTGATGCGGAAATAGTCGTAGTCGCCGGGGCGGTCGAAGGCGTGGATGTACTGGAAATGCAGCCGGAAGAAGCGCCAGCGCAGGGCACGCCAGCGCGCCGGGCTCAGCGTGCGGCTGAAGGCGGCCGAGATCACCAGCGGCCAGCGCTGGCCTTCCTCCGGCGCCACCCCCGAGACCGCCACCGGATCGCACAGGGCGAAGCAGGCGCCGTCGCCGGGAGCGGAGACATCCACCCAGGCGATCCGCTCGCTGGTGGAGAGCAGGCGCAGATCGGCGCGCAGCCGCCCGGCCCGGGGCAGGAAGGAGACCATCGGCACCACCTGCCCCAGCGTCAGCAGCGAAAGCGCGGGCCCGTCCGGGCGCGCGCGCCCCTCGCGCAGGATGTCGGCAACGATGTTGACGGCCAGATGCGCCCCCGAGGAATGGCCCACCACCAGCACCTCGTCCACCTCGCCGCTTTCCAGCGCCTGCGCGATGCGGGCGCGAAACCGCGCCAGGCGCTCTTCGATTTCGGGCGGGTTGGCGCCGCGGTGCCGGGCAGAAAAGGCGTAGTCATGCAGCAGGTAATGGGCATAGAGCCTGCCGTCGAGGCGGCGGAACCAGCGCAGCAGGGCGATGGCCAGCGCGATCCCCACCGCCCAGCCCGCCAGCGGGTGCAGCAGCGCGCCAACCAGCGCTCCGCCCCCCCAGCCGGCCAGCCCGGCCGCCAGCCCCTGCCCCAGCAGCATCGCCACCGGGTAGAAGGCGGCGATCACCGGCCCCTTGCGCAGCCGCAGGAGCCGGCCCAGCGCGCCGGTGGAGGCGTAGATCCAGGCGGTTCTGGCCAAGAGCAGGTAGGTGCCCGCAATCGAGACATCCATGGAGCGCCTGACGATATCCGACCACACCATCACCTCCACATCGGCCACGACGGGCGCACCCTCGATCTCGGCCCGCACGTGCCAGCCGTAGTGCTTGCGGTCGCGCCCCGGCGATATGGTGATGACATGGCCGGAAACGGCCGCCTGCCGGGCCGCCTCCTTGCGGTAGATCTCGCGGTAGCGGCGCGGCGGCAGCGGATCGTAGCCGGGGATGTAGAACACCCGCCTGCGCTTCACCCCTGCCTTCTGCCGCGATCCGCCCATGGCCGCTTTCCGCTCCCGTCACCGGGGACGAGCATAGACGGGAAGGGCGGCAAAATTAAGCCGCCTATCCGAACATCGAGAGCGCCGGGAAGGTTTCCAGCAGCCACCAGGAGAAGGCGCTGAAGGCGCCGGTGATCAGCGCGATGCCGACGATGATCAGCAGCACGCCCATGATCTTCTCGATCAGCCCCATGTGGCGCTTGAGCTTGTTCATCAGGTTCATCGAGCGGGTCACGAAGAGCGCCACCAGGATGAACGGGATGCCCAGCCCCGCCGCATAGACCCCCAGCAGGATGGTGCCGCGCTGCACCGAGGCCTCGGAGGCCGCAAGCGAGAGGATCGCCCCCAGCTGCGGGCCGATGCAGGGCGTCCAGCCGAAGGCGAAGGCCAGCCCCAGCACATAGGCCCCCAGCGCCGAGCCGCCCCTGTCGCCGGCATCGAAGCGCAGTTCGCGCTGCAGCATCGGGATCCTGAACAGACCCAGGAAATGCAGCCCGAAGCCAACCACCACCAGCCCCGAGATGCGGGCGAACAGCAGCTGGTTTTGCAGGAAGAACGCCCCGAAGCTGGAAACCGTGAAGCCCAGCAGCAGGAAGACGGTGGACAGCCCCATCACGAAGAACAGCGCCGGCAGGAACGTCTTGCGCGCGGCAGATCTGTTTTCCTGCATCTCGTGCAGGGAGATGCCGCTCATGTAGGCCAGATAGGGGGGCACGATGGGCAGCACGCAGGGGCTGAGAAACGACAATACCCCGCCGAGCAGCGCAACGAACATCGCCGGCAGCAGGGTGGCATCCATGATTTCGATTCCGAACATGGAACCGGGCATATAACCTTTGGGCGGCGAGGTCACCCGTGCGGAAGGTCACATCTTGGTGGACAAGCTGAAACATCGCGAATAGCGATCGGACATGGAGTTCGATCACGATCTTGACGCGCTCGGCCTGCTGTGCCCGCTGCCGGTGCTGAAGGCGCGCAAGCGCCTGCAGGGGCTGGCCCCGGGCCAGGTGCTGCGGCTGCGGGCCGACGACCCGGCCGCGGTGGTGGACGTGCCGCATTTCTGCACCGAATCGGGCCACGAGCTGCTGTGCAGCGAGGCAGCAGGCGGCAAGGAACGCCACTTCTACATCCGCAAGAGATGACGCCGGGCACTGGGCCCGGCGCGCATCGGTTTCGCAGCGGTCAGATCAGCGGCCGACGGACCACCACCCCCGGCGCCTGGGGCGCTCTGATTCGGCCTCGGCCGCTTCCGGCGCTTGCGCCTCGGGGGCCGGGGTAGCGCTTTCATCGCCAGCGGCAGGCGCAGGTTCGGGCGCAGTCTCAGGCGCGGACTCGGGCTCGGGCTCGGGCGTGGCGGCTTCCGCCTCGGGAGCCGGGGCCTCCTCTGCCTTCTCCTTCGCTGCCTTCGAGGTGCGGCTGCGCGAACGGGTGGCCCTTTTCTTCGGCTTCGGAGCCTCCTCGGCCACCGCTTCGGCGGGTTCGGCTGCCTCGGGCGCGTCCGCCCCGGCGGCCTCCGCGCCCGAAGGGGCCGCTTCTTCGGTCGATTCTTCGGCAGGCGCCGCCTCTTCCCCAGCCTTCGCCTTGCGGCTGCGGGTGGACTTGCGGGTCACCGTCCTGCGCGGCTTCCTGGCGGGCCTGGCCTCATCCTGTTCAGCCTCCACCGCTTCGGGCGCAGGGGCGGGTTCTTCCGCCGGTTCAACGGCGGCGGGCACCTCGTCTGCCGGCGCTTCACCCTCTTCAGCGGTTTTTTCGGCCCTCGCCGTCTTCGCCCGGCTGGCGCGCTTGCGCGGGGCCTTCTTTCCGGCCGGCTTCTGCGCTTCCTGCTCGGCCTCCTCCTTCGGCGCCTCCTCGCTTACCGCTTCGGCCTCGCCCTGCGGCGCGGCGCCTTCGGGCGCGGGAGCGGCTTCCGGAGCAGCTTCGGAAGCAACTTCGGAAGCAACTTCGGGGGCGGCTTCGCCGGCCGCTTCGGCCACGGCCTTCGCCTCCTCGGCCCCGGCCTGTGATTCGGCGGGCGCCTGCGCGACAGCGGCCTCGGGCGCCTCGCCACCCTGTCCGCCCGACTTGCGGCGGCGGCGGCGGCGGCGGCGTTTCTTCGGCGCCGGGCTCTCTTCGCGGGCCTCGGGCTCCTCGGGGGCATCGGCGGGCGCGCCTTCATCCATATCGGCCATCAGCGAAGCATCCACCGACACCACCGGAGCTTCGGCCACCGGGCGGGAGGCGGTCTTGAACTTCTCGATCGAGAAGTCCGGCGCGATCAGGAACGGGTCGGCCTCGATGCGCACCGACATGCCGTAGCGCGCCTCGATCTGCGCGATATGCTCGCGCTTCTGGTTGATGAGGTAGTTGGCGATCGCCACCGGCGCCTTGAGCAGCACCTCGCGGGTGCGCCGGCGCACGCCCTCTTCCTCCAGCTGGCGCAGGATCGACAGCGCCAGGCTGTCCTCGGAGCGGATCAGCCCGGTGCCGTGGCAATGCGGGCAGGGCTGGGTGGAAGCCTCGAGCATGCCGGGCCTGAGCCGCTGGCGGCTCATCTCCAGCAGGCCGAAGCCCGAGATGCGGCCGACCTGGATGCGGGCGCGATCCGTCTTCAGCTTTTCCTTGAGGCGCTTTTCCACCGCCAGGTTGTTGCGCCGCTCTTCCATGTCGATGAAATCGATCACGATCAGCCCGGCCAGATCGCGCAGGCGCAGCTGGCGGGCGATTTCCTCGGCCGCCTCGAGATTGGTCTTCAGCGCGGTCTCCTCGATCGAGCCCTCCTTGGTGGAGCGGCCCGAGTTGACGTCGATGGCCACCAGCGCCTCGGTGACGTCGATCACGATGTAGCCGCCGGACTTGAGCTGCACCGTGGGGTTGAACATCGAGCTCAGGTAGCTTTCCACCTGGTAGCGGGCGAACAGCGGCAGCGGATCGGTGTAGAGCTTCACGTTCTTGGCATGGGACGGCATGATCATCTTCATGAAGTCCTTGGCCACCCGGTAGCCCGCCTCGCCCTCGACGATCACCTCGTCGATGTCCTTGTTGTAGAGGTCGCGGATCGACCGCTTGATCAGGTCGCCCTCCTCGTAGATCTTGGCCGGCGCGATGGATTTCAGGGTCAGTTCGCGGATCTGCTCCCACAGGCGCTGGAGATATTCGTAATCGCGCTTGATCTCCGAGCGGGTGCGCTGGGCGCCGGCGGTGCGGATGATCAGCCCCGCGCCCTCGGGCACCTCGATCTCGCTGGCGATCTCCTTGAGCTTCTTGCGGTCGGCGGCGTTGGTGATCTTGCGGGAAATCCCGCCGCCGCGCGCGGTGTTGGGCATGAGCACGCAGTAGCGGCCGGCAAGGCTGAGGTAGGTGGT
>WFPZ01000099.1 GCA_015487335.1 Paracoccaceae bacterium | reverse complement strand
GTTCTGCGCCGCGAGGTGATCGGCGATGCGGCGCAGAACCTCACGATGATCGACGGAGCCACCGGGCGCAGGGTGGCGGAGATTTTCCTGCGGCTGGGCTCGAGCGAGGAGGGGTTCGCCGATCTTCTGGCCCGCGAGGCCGATCTGGCCGTCTCGACCCGCCCAGCAAGGCCCGAGGAGGTGTCCCGCGGCCTCGAGGCGGAGCTGGGCAACCTTGCCTCCGCCGCCCAGGCTCGGGTGCTGGCGCTGGATGCTCTGGTGCCGGTGGTGTCGCGGCGCAACCCTGCCTTCGCGATTTCTGTGGAAGATCTTGCCCGGGTTTTTACCGGAGAGATCGACAACTGGCGGCAACTGGGCGGGCTGGATGCGCCGATCGTTCTGCATGCGCTGGCCGCCGATACGGGTGAGGCCGAGGTCATGGCCACCCGGCTTCTGGGGCCGGAGGGCGGCGCCCTGGCAGCAGGCGTCCAGCGCCATGCCAGCGGGGAAGAACTGGCGCAGGCGGTGGCGCGTGATCCGTTCGCCATCGGGGTGACGACGCTGTCGCAGTCGGGCGAGACGAAGATATTGCCGTTGCAGGACAGTTGCGGCTTTCGCGCCGAGGCGACGCGGCTGACATTGCGCACCGAAGATTATCCGCTGGTTGCGCCGGTCTTCCTGTATCTGACGAAAACCCGCCTGCCGGCGGTTGGGCGCGAATTTCTGCGTTTCCTGCGCACGCCAGCGGCCCAGGTAGCGGTGCGCCGGGCCGGGTTTGTCGATCAGGCCTTTTCCCGCACGCCGCTGAAGCAGCAGGGCGACCGCCTGGCCAATGCGATCCGGGCGGCGGGGGCGGAGGTTCCGCTTGCCGAGCTGCAACGCCTGGTCGAGGCGCTGACAGGCTGGCAGAGGCTTTCGGTGACGTTCCGCTTCGAGGGCGGTTCGGCAGAGCTGGACCCTCAGTCCATCGCCAATGTCGTCACGCTTGCCCAGGCGCTGGAGGCCGGCACCCTGGGGGCCGACGAGCTGCTGTTTGCCGGTTTCACCGATGGCGAAGGCGCGGCCGAGGCAAACCGGCGGCTGTCTCGCAAGCGGGCGGTCTCGGTGCGGGATGCGGTTGTGGCCGAGGCTGCGACGATTGACCGTTCCCGCCTGCGCCTGCGGGCGGAGGGCTTCGGCGAGGCGATGCCCATGGCCTGCGACGACAGCGACTGGGGGCGCGGCGCGAACCGGCGGGTGGAAGTCTGGGTGCGCTGAGCTCAGAGATAGCCGGCCGAGCGGAAGCTGAATTCGCGCCCCCTGCCGATGATCAGGTGGTCATGCAGGGCGATGCCCAGCGCCGAGAGCACCTCGTTGATGCGGCTGGTCATGGCGATGTCGGAATCGGATGGATCGGGATCCCCGGAAGGGTGGTTGTGCACCAGGATCAGGGCCGAGGCGTTCAGCTCCAGTGCGCGTTTGGCCACCTCGCGCGGATAGACGGGCACGTGATCGACGGTGCCGCGGGCCTGTTCTTCGTCGGCGATCAGCACGTTCTTGCGGTCGAGAAACAGGATGCGGAACTGTTCGGTTTCGCGGTGGGCCATGGAGGTGTGGCAGTAATCCAGCAGCGCATCCCAGCTGGAAATCACGTTGCGGTGCATGACGCGGGCGCGCGACATCCGTTGAGCCGCGGCCTCGATGATCTTCAGTTCCGTCGCGATGGCGAGGCCGACACCCCTGACCTTTGTCAGTTTTTCGATGGGGGCGGAGATCACCTGATTGAAATCCCCGAACTGGCGCAGCAGGGCGTGGGCGATGGGCTTGACATCGGCCCGGGTGTTGGCCCGGAAAAGGACCAGTTCGAGCAGTTCGTAATCGGGCATGGCCGAGGGGCCGCCGTTCAGGAACCGCTCACGCAGGCGATGGCGATGGCCGGCGATATAGGAGGGCAGCTTCTTCCGGGTGCTGCCCGCATGCGGCGCCGCCCCCTGCATCGGGGCAAGGGGCAGCTCCGCGAAACCGAATTGTTCTGCTTCCGACATGCGGCCAGATTGGGCCGACAAGCTGAATCAATGATTAATATCGCTGCCCGAAATCAGCTTTTCATGCTGTCCCAGAAGCTTTTGACCTTGGAAAAGAAGGACGAGCTTTCGGGGTTGTTGTCTTCGCTGAGATTGTCGAACTCGCGCAGCAGTTCCTTTTGCCGCGAGGTCAGGTTGACCGGGGTTTCGACGGCCAGTTCGATGAGCATGTCGCCGCGTCCGCTGCCACGCAGCATCGTCATGCCCTTGCCGCGCAGGCGCATCTGGCGCCCCGACTGGCTGCCGGCCGGAATCCGCACCCGGCTGCGGCCACCGTCGATGGTGGGCACTTCGATCTCGCCGCCCAGGGCGGCGGTGGTCATGCTGACGGGAACCCTGCAATAGAGATGCGGGCCATCGCGGTTGAACAGCGGGTGTTCCTTGACCTGGATGAAGATGTAGAGGTCGCCGTTGGGGCCGCCGCGCATTCCGGCCTCGCCCTCGCCGGCCAGCCTGATCTTGGTGCCGGTTTCCACCCCCGCCGGGATGTTCACCGACAGCGTGCGCTGCTTTTCCACCCGCCCGGCACCGCGGCAGCTGCGGCAGGGGTTCTTGACGATCTGCCCCATGCCCGAGCAGGTGGGGCAGGTGCGTTCGACGGTGAAGAACCCCTGCTGCGCTCGCACCTTGCCCATGCCCGAGCAGGTGGGGCACATCTGTGGCTCGGCCCCGCTTTCGGCGCCGGTGCCGTTGCATTCCTCGCAGGTGACGGCAGTGGGGACGGTGATGGTCTTCTGCACGCCCTGGAAGGCCTCTTCCAGGGTGACGCGAAGGTTGTAGCGCAGATCGGAGCCGCGGGTGGCGCGCTGGCGCGCACCGCGTCCGCCGCCCATGAAATCTCCGAACAGGTCGTCGAAGACGTCGGAAAAGGCCGAGGCGAAATCGCCGTGCCCGCCATAACCGCCACGCGGCCCGCCCATGCCGCCTTCGAAGGCGGCGTGGCCGAACCTGTCGTAGGCGGCCTTTCGTTCGGCGTCCTTCAGAACCTCATAGGCTTCGTTGACTTCCTTGAACAGGCTTTCCGCGTCGGGGTTGTCGGAGTTGCGATCGGGATGAAGCTCCTTGGCCTTCCGGCGGTAGGCCTTCTTGATTTCCTCCGCGGAGGCGCCCCTGCTGACGCCCAGAACCTCGTAGTAGTCGCGCTTCGCCATGTTGTCGGTCCCTCCGGGAACATGACGGCTGGCCCGGGATTCCCGAGCCAGCCATCTTTACCCGAGCGCCCTCAGGAGCGCTTGTCTTCGTCGAGATCCTCGAAATCGGCGTCGACGATGTCATCATCCACGCCGCGGGGCTCGTCGGCGCTTTCTGTCTCGTCCCCCTTGGAGGCTTCTTCCTGCTGCGCCTTGTAGATCGCCTCGCCCAGCTTCATGGCCGCTTCGGTCACGTTCTGGATGCCGGACTTGATCTTCTCGGCGTCGTCGCCTTCAAGGGTGTCCTTGAGCGCGGCAATGGCCAGTTCGATCGCCTCGATGGTGCTCGGATCGACCTTGTCGCCGTGCTCTTCCATCGATTTCTCGGTGGAGTGGATGAGGCTTTCGGCCTGGTTCTTGGCCTCGACCAGCTCGCGGCGCTTGCGGTCGGCTTCGGCGTTGGCCTCGGCCTCCTTGACCATCCTTTCGATCTCTTCCTCGGAAAGACCGCCCGAGGCCTGGATGGTGATCTTCTGCTCCTTGCCGGTGCCCTTGTCCTTGGCGGAAACCGACACGATGCCGTTGGCGTCAATGTCGAAGGTCACCTCGATCTGGGGCACGCCGCGCGGCGCGGGCGGGATGTCCTCGAGGTTGAACTGGCCGAGCAGCTTGTTGTCTGCGGCCATCTCGCGCTCGCCCTGGAAGACCCGGATCGTCACCGCGCTCTGGTTGTCCTCGGCGGTGGAGAAGATCTGGCTCTTCTTGGTGGGGATGGTGGTGTTGCGGTCGATCAGCCGGGTGAACACGCCGCCCAGGGTTTCGATACCCAGGGAAAGCGGGGTCACGTCGAGCAGCACGACATCCTTGACGTCGCCCTGCAGAACGCCGGCCTGAATGGCAGCACCCAGCGCCACGACCTCATCGGGGTTGACGCCCTTGTGCGGCTCCTTGCCGAAGAACTTGGCCACTTCCTCGACAACCTTGGGCATCCGGGTCATGCCACCGACCAGCACCACCTCGTCGATGTCGGAGGTGGTGACGCCGGCATCCTTCAGCGCCGCCTTGCAGGGCTTGATCGTCTTCTTGATCAGGTCGCTCACCAGGCTTTCCAGCTTGGCGCGGGTCAGCTTCATCACCAGGTGCAGCGGCTGGCCGCTGCCCGGATCCATGGAGATGAAGGGCTGGTTGATCTCGGTCTGACTGGAGCTCGACAGCTCGATCTTGGCCTTTTCGGCCGCTTCCTTGAGCC
>WFPZ01000098.1 GCA_015487335.1 Paracoccaceae bacterium | reverse complement strand
GCTTCATGCCGATGATCGAGTAGCGGCCGCGCACCTCGCCGCCGGTGACGCTTTCCAGCATGAAGCTGTTTTCGCGCGCCTCCGTCAGCTTCAGCATCAGCGAGACCGGCGTGTCGAGATCGGCGGCCAGGCGGTTGTAGACCACCTGGTTTTCGCCGCGCTCGTAGCCTGCGCGGAAGGTCTCGAAATCCGGGCTCAGGGGCACCTCTCCCTCCTATTGCGGGAACTGGGCGTGCACCGCGTTGATGGCCGCCTGATTGATCGAGATCCCGGCCCTGTTCTGCACCGCGCGGATGAACATGGTCAGCGCGTCCTGGGAAAGGCCCTGGACGGTGGCATCCCTGACCGCTGCGGCCAGCTGCTGCGCCTCGGGGCTTTCGCGGTCGGCGGGCCGGATCTCGGTAAGCTGGGCCAGCAGCACCGCGCCTGCGGGGGCGTCTTCGGCAATGGCGCTTTCGCCCACCTTTTCAAGCGCGAAGACCCTGGCCACGAAATCGGGCGGGGTGCCCTCGATGAAGGCGTCGCGGGTGAGGCCGGTTTCCACCGTCACCGGGTAGCCGAGGGTGCCGATCGGGGCGCCGGCGGCGATCTTCTCGCGCAGCGCCTCGGCCTCGGCGCGCAGGATCTTCTGCAGCTCGGCCGCCTCCCACAGTGCCACGACCCTGTCGCGGGCCTCCTCGAAGGGCTGGGGGCGGGCCTCGAGCAGCTCGTCGAGGCGCAGGGCGAAGATGCCGCCGTCGTCAAGTGGCAGGATCTCGGGGTAGTCCTCGGGGGCGGCCTGGCGCGCGGCCTCGGCAAAGGCGGCATAGGCGGCGATGCCTTCGGAGCTGCCTTCCGTCCAGTCGATCCGGCCCAGTTCGAGATCGGTCTCGGCGGCCAGCTCCTCCAGAGTGGCGCCTCCGGCGAGCAGGTCTTCCAGCTCGGAGATCTGCTCGGCCAGCCTGCGCCGGGCCTGCTCGGCGGCATATTCGGCACGCAGCTGCTCGCGGACCTCCTCGAAGGGGGTCGAGCGGGCGTTGAGAATGGCGTTGATGCGGAACAGCGCCGGGCCGAGGTCGGTTTCCACCGGGCCCACCAGGCCGGGGCCGTCGGCGCCGAACAGCGCCTCGGCCTCGGCGCCGGAAAGATCTTCGGCCGTCACCTCGCCCAGCGAGACGTCATCGAGGGTGAGGCTGCGGGCGGCGACCAGATCGTTGAAGGTGGTGGCGCCGGAAGCAAGCTCCTCCATCGCCCGGGCGGCCTCTTCGTCGTCGAGGAAGACCAGCCGGTCCACCACCCGCCGCTCGGGCAGGTTGAACTCGGCGTCGCGCTCGGCATAGATGGTGCGCAGGGTTTCGTCATCGACCTCGATCCGGTCGATCAGCGCGTCGGGCGTCAGCCAGACGTAGGTGATCCTGCGGGTCTCGGGCAGCATGAAGGCATCGATGTTCTCTTCGTAGAAGGCCTTCAGGGCCGCCTCGTCGGGCTCGGGCAGGGGGGCGGTGACGGTGCTGCGATCGAGGCGCAGCCAGGAGAAGCTGCGCTGCTCTCCCAGATAGTCGACGATCACCTCGGCGTAGGTCTTCGGTGCGACCATCCCGCCGGCGATCGCGCCCTCCAGCAGGTTGCGGGCAATCTCGGTGCGCAGAAGCTCCTCGTATTCGACGGGGCTCAGCCCGGCCTGCTCCAGCGTGAACTGGTAGACGGAACGGTCGAACTGCCCGGCGGCGTTCTGGAAGGCCGGCGTGGAAAGCACCCGGCGCTGGACCTCGCCGTCGCCGGCCGAGATGCCGATGCGGGCGGCCTCGTTCTCCATCGCCACGGTGCCGATCAGCCGCTGCAGCACCACCCTGTCGATGCCCGCCGCCTGGGCATCGGCGAAGGTGATGTTCTGCCCCGCCTGGGCGCGCAGGGCGCGCATTTCCCGGTCAAGCTCGCGGGCATAGCGGTTGATGTCGATCTCGGTATCGCCCACCTTGCCGACCGATCTGACCGAACCGCCGAAGTTCTCAACCCCGAAGCCGGTCAGGCCGACGATCAGCAGCAGCAGGATGACCCACACCGCCACCTTGGAAAACTGTCCGTCCGCGACCTTCGCCATGCCGTTCTCGCCTCACCTGATTGCGCCTCGGTTGTCTAATCGGGATGGGCAGGGTCGGCAAGGCCGTGCCGGCAGGTTTTGCGCACCGCTCAGGCGCTTGTCATCCCCGGCGGGCGGTTTGACGGGCCCGGCCGGGGCGGTGGCGCTCAGTCGGTGCCGCGGAAGGGCTCGACGTATTGCAGGGCCATGTCCCAGGGGAAGAAGATCCATGTGTCCTGGGAAACCTCGGTGATGTAGGTATCGACCATCGGCTTGCCCTGGGGCTTGGCATAGACGGTGGCCACATGCGCCCGGGGCATGACCTGGCGCACCACTTCCAGCGTGCGGCCGGTATCCACCAGATCGTCGATGATCAGCACCCCCGAGCCGTCGCCCATCAGATTCATGTCGGGCTTCTTTATCACCTGCGGTTCGGACTGGGTCTGGTGGTTGTAGGATTTCACCGAGATGGTATCGACCATGCGGATGTCGAGCTCGCGCGAGACGATCATCGCCGGGGCCATGCCGCCGCGGGTGATCGCCACCACCGC
>WFPZ01000097.1 GCA_015487335.1 Paracoccaceae bacterium | reverse complement strand
CGAAGCCCTCGGCGATGCCGGCCAGCCAGCGCAGGGCGAGCAGGGCCACGATGGCGCGCGCCGCAGCCGGTGCCGGCGGCGCCGGGCCCGGGCCGGCCGGCGGATGGGGGCGGATCAGAGCGGGCATGGGCGCGGTGGCGCGGTGGCCGGCGGGGCGAGCGCGGCCAGGATATCGCAGCGCAGCCCCAGCCGGCGGCGGGCCAGCCACCACAGCAGCCCCTTGCGCAGGGCGGTGGCCAGAAGCACCGCCGCCCCCGTTCCGGCAAGCCCGAAGGCCAGGGTGCCGCCGGCCAGCGCCAGAGCGGAAAAGGCCACCGAGACCAGCCCGGCGCGCATCGCCGCCTGCTCCTGCCCGGCCATGTTGAGCGCGATGTCCGCAGGCCCCGTGGCGGCGTTGAGCAGGGCCGCGGCCGCCAGCAGCTGCAGTGCCGGCGCGGCCGAGGCGAACCCTTCGCCGAACAGGCCCAGCGCCTGCGGGGCCAGCGCAGCGAGCGGCAGGGCGATCAGCGCCGTCTGCCAGCAGCTGCGCCGGGTGGCCCGGTGCAGCTCGGCCCCCGCCCGCTGGTGCGCGCCGCCCTGCCACAGCCCGGCGAAGCGGGGCGCCAGCGCCAGGTTGTGGCTGGTCAGGAAGAAGGCCAGAAGCTGCGCCAGCCGGTTGGCCGCGAAGTAGTAACCGGCGGCCTGGGGGCCAAGCAGCAGGGCAACCGTGATCACATCCGCATGGGCGAGGAAGATGTTGGACAGCGAACTGGCCCAGAAATGCCGGGCCGCCCGGCCCCGGGCCGGATCGGGGCGCCCGCGTGTTGCGCATTGCCGGTGCGGCCACGCGCCCTTGCCGCGCAGCGCCGCGCCCATGCCCGCGTTCAGCCCCAGCGCAATGACCAGCAATGCCGCCAGCACCACGGCGGGCGTGAGCGGGCCTGCCACGGCTGTCCAGGCCAGCGCCGCAAGGGCGGCAAGGCCGCGCCACAGCACCTCTCTGGGAAAGAGCGCCAGGAGCATCATGCCATGGGCCCGCGCCAGGTGCGAAAGCGCCTCCATTGCGCCCCACAGCGGGGCCAGTGCAAGGCCCGCCGCCAGCACGCCCAGGCCGAAACCGCCGCGCCCGGGCAGCGCGAGCATGAGCGCCAGCGCCACAGCCGCGGCCAGCGCGGCGCCGGATACGGCCCGGCGCAGGGCGGTACGGGCCAGCAGGGCCACCTCCGCCCGCCTTTGCCCGCCCGACAGCGCCGGCACCTCGCGCAGAAGCAGCATCGGCATGCCCTGCCCGCCGAGCACCGCCAGAAGCGTCGCGGCGTTGAGGAAAAAGGCCACCTGGCCGAAGCCGTCCGCCCCCAGTTCACGGGCCAGCAGCAGCGCGAACCCATAGCTGGTGGCGGCGGCCAGCACCTTGATGCGCAGGGCGGTGTCGGCGTCTCGGGCAAGGCTCATGGGCTTTCCTCCTGCCCGGGGAGGTTTGTGCGCAAGCGGTTAACAGGGCCTTAACGCACCCCTTAACCCGGCCTTAACCCGCCCGGCCTTAACTGTTTGAAAACCACGGCGGAGAAGGATGGAGCGGCGGCACCTCAACATTCTCGGCACGCGCGGCATTCCCGCCGCCCATGGCGGGTTCGAGACCTTCGCCGAGCGGCTGGCGCTGTGGCTGGTGCGGCGCGGGGTTTCCGTAAGCGTCTATTGTCAGTCGGAACGGCCCGAAGACAGGGGGCGCGAGGATTGCTGGCGCGGCGTTCGCCGGGTGCATTTCGCCCCTCCCCTGGGCGGGGCGGCGGGCACCATGGCCTTCGATCTGGCCTGCATCCGCCACGTGCTGAACCGCCCCGGGGTGGATCTTGTCCTGGGCTACAACACGGCCGTTTTCTCGGTGCTGCAGAAGCTGCGTGGGCGGCGGGTATTCATGAACATGGACGGGATCGAGTGGAAGCGCGCCAAGTGGTCGCTTCCGGCCCGGGCCTGGCTGATGCTCAACGAGCTCGTCGGTGCCAGCATCTGTGATCGCCCGATCGCCGACCACCCCCAGATCGCCGCCCATGTCGCGGCGCGCACCCGGCGCGAGCCGGAAATGATCCCCTACGGCGCGGATGTGATCACGCATGCGGACGAGGCCCCGCTGCGCAGGCTGGGGCTGGAGCGCGGGCGGTATTTCCTTTCGGTGGCGCGGATCGAGCCGGAGAATTCCATTCTCGAGATCGTGGAGGCCTTCGGGCGGGCCGACTGCGGGATGAAGCTGGTGGTTCTGGGGCGGGTGGACCGGGCCAACCGCTACCATCGCCGGGTGTTGCGCGCCGCCGGGCCCGGGGTGCTCTTCCCCGGCGGCATCTACGAACAGGAGGCGCTGAGGGCCCTGCGCTTCCATGCCCGGGCCTATTTCCACGGCCATCGCGTGGGCGGCACGAACCCTTCGCTGGTCGAGGCCCTCGGGGCGGGAAATGCGGTGATCGCCCATGACAACCGTTTCAACCGCTGGACGGCCGGTGCGGGGCAGCGGTTCTTTTCCGATGTCGAGGGCTGTGCGGCCCATGTGCGGGAACTGGCACGCGACGACGTGGCGCTGGCGCGTGCCCGGGCTGCGGCGCGCGCCCGCCATGCCCGCGATTTCCGCTGGGAGGAGGTGCTGACCCGCTACGAGGCGCTGCTTTTCGGCAAGGCGTCCGCCCGGGCCGTGGCCGGGTAGCCCTCGCCGTAGCGGGCAGCGCCCTCGCCGCATCTGGTCAGCACCGGCAGCAAGGCGGCCTGCGGGGGCAGGACGGGGGCGATCTCCTGCATGGCGGCGCGCAGCTCCCGCTGGCCGGTGGAGGCCCAGCGCACCGCCAGCACGGCCGCATCCGCATGCGCCAGCACGTAGCGCCCGTCGACCACCGGCAGGATCGGCGGGGTGTCGATGATGACGATATCGTGGAAATCGCGCGCCTTGCTCAGCAGATCCGCGAACATGGCGGACGACAGCAGCTGATCGGTGGGTGTATCGCTGTGCCCGGAACCCAGGATCAGGCTTGCCGGGCTGAGAGGATCCTTGACGTGCAAACCTGCATCGGCAAGCGCGGGGTCGGAGGACTGAAGATATTCGAGCAGGCCCGCCGCGGGCTCTGCCCCGACATGGCGATGCAGCGAGGGCTTGCGCAGGTCGGCATCGATCAGCAGGGTGCTCCTGCCTGCCAGCGCCCAGGCGCGGGCCAGCGACAGGGCGGTGGTGGTCTTGCCCTCGCCGCCCACCGAAGAGGTGACCACGACGACCCGGCCCGCCCCGCCGGCCCGGGGCGCGCTCTGCGGCGGGCGCAGCGAAAGCTCGGCCGTGGCGCGCAGCTTGCGGATCGATTCCGCGTAAGGGGAGAGGGGGGCCTTGATCATCAGATCGGCGAGGCTGCGGGGCGCGCCCCGGCCCTGGCGCATCTCGGGCACCGTGGCGGCCACGGGGCTGTGAAGCATCTCGGAAAGCTGCTGCGCCGAGGTGACCCCGCCGATGTGATACTCCTTCACGAAGGCCAGCCCGACCCCGACCCCCGCCGAGACGGCGAGCGCCACCAGCATGAACAGGGTGCGGTCGGGAAAGGAGGGGGTGGCGGGCGGCAGGGCGGGCGAGACGATCCGGCTGTCGGCCATCTGCAGGCGGGCCTGGGTTTCCATGTCGCTCAGCCGGGCCAGAAGCTGCTGATACTTGGCCCGCGCGGTGGCGGTCTCCTGCTGCAGGGCGTAGGCCCGCGCCAGGGTCTGCGGCGAGAGATCGGCCGCCAGCAGCCTTTGGCGCATGTCCTCGCGCAGGGCGGCGGCGCGTTCGTCGAGGCTGCGGATGTCGTCGGCGAGCCGGGCCATGGCGTGCTCGGCGCCGGCGCTCAGCTGCGCATCAATGTCGTCAAGGGTTTCCTCCAGGACGGCTGCCGCGGGGCGCTGTCCGGCCCCGCCGGAGACGGCCAGCGCCTGACGTTGTGCCGCCAGCCGTGCCAGGCCTTCGTCTTCGAGCACCTCCACCAGCCCGGCCCAGTCTTCGGCCTCCAGCAGGGCTTCGGCGCGGCTTTGCAGGCGGGTTTTCCCGGCCAGTTCCTGCCGCGACCGCCTGAGCGAGGCGCGCAGCTCGGCCAGGGCCGGCCCGGCGGTGTCATCGGAGGCAAGGCCCGCTTCGAGAAAGGCCTCCAGCCTCGCCTCGTTTTCGGCGATCCTCTGGCGGGCCTCCATGATGCGCGCCTGCAGCAGGTCGCGCGCGGCCAGGGTCTCGGCCGACTTGGCCCGGATCTGGGCATCGATATGGGCCTGGGCCAGGGCATTGGCCAGCTCCGCCGCGCGTTCGGGGCTGCGAGAGGTGACCGATACCGAAATCAGGTAGGTCAGCCCCCGCCGCCGCACCTCGACCGCCTTGCGAAAGCGCGCCAGGGTCTGCGGCAGCAGCCGGGCCTGGCCGGGGGCGGCGCGCGCCGGGGCGGCCAGCCGCCGGAGCAGGGACGGGCGCGGCCCGAACTCCGGGTCGGACATCAGCCCCTTTTGCGTGATCACCGAAAGCGCGATGGCGTCGGAGCGCAGGATCTCCACCTCGCTGTCGACGCGGGCGCTTTCGCTGCCCGGGGCCGGGGGCGCCGTGGCGCCCGGCTCCAGCAGGTTCTTGCCGGCCGGCTCGACGAGGATCAGGGCGGTCGCGGTGTAGGCCGGCGGCAGCAGGAAGGCCAGCGCTGCGGCCAGCGAGAAGATGGCGGCGAATGTCAGGGCGATGATCCGCGAGTGCCGGCGCAGCACCGCGGCGATGGCGCGCAGCTCGATGTCCGGGCCGGTGGCGGGGGCGTTGATGCTCATGCCCACCTCGCCTTTGCAGCCGGCACCGCGCCCAGGCCGAGCGCCACGAGGGATGCGAGAAGAAACAGGTTGGCCTGGATCTCGAGGCTGAAATCAACCGTCGCGTGCAGGGCCGCAAGCACCAGCGCGCCCAGCCCGGCGATGGCGAGTGCGCGGCCGGGCCGGCGGGAGAGGGCGTGGCGGGCCAGGGCCGCCGCGGCGATGAGCCCGGCCAGCAGCGGCAGCGAGCCGGCCACCAGCCCGGCCTCGGCCCATAGCGAAAGATAGGTCGAGTGGGCCTTCTCCCAGACCACGTCGGCAGGCAGGGGCGGGGCCTGGAAAGGGGCGAAAAGCAGCGGGAAGCTGTCGAGCCCGAAGCCGGTGAACGGGCGGCTGGCGATGGCCTGGGCAACCTGGGCGAAGAGGGCCCAGCGGTACTCGCTTCCGGCGATCACGCCGGCATGGAAGGCAAGCGCCGCGATGGCCGCCGTCCCTGCCAGCGCCAGAAGCGGCCACGGCAGCCTGGCCTGCGCTCCCGGCGCCAGCGCCACCGCCCCGGCGGCTACCAGGCTGGCCGCGATCCCGGCGCGCGAGCCGGTGAGCAGCAGGGCCAGGAAGATGAGTGCCACCCCGGCGCCGGCGAGGGGCTCTTTGCGCCGGCCCTGCACAAGCAGCGAGACCCCCAGCACCAGCCCCATTCCGAGATAGGTGGCAAGGGAGTTGGGGTTGGCGAAGAAGCCCCGGGCGAGCATGGCCTCGCCGGGCGGCAGGGGGGCGGTGGCGGGCAGGGCGATCGCCAGTGCCGCATGGGCGGCGACCCCCAGGAAAATGGCCCTTGCCATGGCCCGCGCCAGCCCGGGCTTTTGCGCAAGGCGCAGGGCAAGGTGGAAGAACAGCACGGTGGCGGCAAGGCGCAGCCCGGCCAGGGCGCTGGCGGGCGGGGCGAGGCTGGCCCCGGCGGGCAGGCCGGTGCCGTCGGCCGCCCAGCCGTCTGCGTATGTCAGCACCCAGGCCCCCATGCCCGCCTGCCAGAAGGCATAGCCCGCGAAAAGCGCGCCGCACAGCGTCACGGCCCATGCCGCGCGCGGCAATGGCGGGCGCCGGGCGTCCGGCAAGTGGTGCAACATGGCCGCCAGGGTGATGACGAGGCCCCACAGCAGCCAGGCCTGCGGGCGGTTGCCGCCGGCGGGAACGGGCGAGAGCAGCACCACCGCCACCAGAAGGTAGCCGCACAGCCGGCTGATGTGTCCGGCTGGGCGGGGGCGCCTCTCGGGCGGCGTCCGGCAGGCCGCCGGGGCCGGGGTTTCGGCCGGCGCGCTCATGGTCGGCTCACCTGCCGGCGGAGCTGGTAGGCCAGCCGGGCCTGCAGATCCGGCTCGGCCCGTTTCGCGGCGCGGGCGATTCCGGGGCGCAGGGCGGGCCGGCGAAGGTAGGTTTGCGCCACGAGCCGGGTTCCGGCCTCGGTCGAGAGCAGCACGGGGATGTCCGAGGGCAAAAGCCCCCGCGCGCCCCCCCTTGCCTCCTCGGGCAGGGTGCGGGCGAGGGCGAAGCGCCGCTGGGCCAGCCAGCCCTGGCGCGGCGCGGCGCGGGCCGATTGCGCCAGATGGCGGGCCGCGCCTTGCGGATCGGCGCCGGCGAGGGCGAGCGCGGCGATGTAATGGGCAAGGCCCTGGCTGGGGATCCGGGCGATGGTCTGCCGGGCCAGGCCCAGACAGGCCCCGGCCGCCTGTTGCATCACGGCGCCGGGCATCATGGCCGATCGCGGATAGGACAGGGCGTTGTCGCAGCGCATCAGATCGGCCTGCAGGGCACGCAGCGACAGCCGCCATGGGGGCAGCTCCATCGGGCCGGGCAGGGCGGGAGTGGCGCTGCGGGTTTCCAGATAGAGGGCCCCGCCCTGAACCAGCGCCAGCGCCGCAAGAAGCGAAAGTCGCAACACTCGGAAAATGGCTTATCCTCCCACCAGAACCCGCCCGGCGCGGGCCTTGCGCATTCTGCGCCTCGGCTCAGTGAATTCACGAAGAGGGTTAAGATTGCATTAATCAATCCGGGGCATTCAGGGACAGGTTGCAGGCGCAGGAAGAAGAGGAGCGGCGCATGAAACCGTCCGGCTCTCGGGGTGTCCTTGCCGTTTCATTGCTGATCACCGTTGCATTGGTCGGGGCGGGGCGGGCTCAGCCGCTGGCCTTCGATCCGGCCGAAGCGGAGGCGGCCTGCCGCATCGGCGATTGCCGCATGGCGGTGGCCACGCTGGCCGAGCGCATCCGCCGTCAGGCTCCCTCGCCGGAGGAGGCGAACTCGCAGCTGGCCCTGCTGGCCGCGATGCTGTTCGAGTGGGCGAAAGCGGCAGGCGCGGATGCCGCCCGGCTGCAGGCGCTGGCCGCGGCGATGGCTGGGCTGGCGGCCTACTCCACCGATCCGCGGCAGATCCGGGCATTTCGGGAAATCGCGGCGGTGATCAGCCGCGGCGATGCGGCGCTTTATGATCTTTCCGCGCCGTTCGCGGCCAGCCCGGCGTAGGCTCCGGCCTGAATTCTGCGATTCCGCCGTTTCGGGAGGCGCCGGGCGGGGCGCGCTCAGCGGGCGGGGCACTCTTCGATGCCCATGTCGATCAGCCGTTCGCCGGTCAGGTAGTAGAACCCCACCGTGCGGTTTCGCCCCTCGCGCAGATACCAGCTGCGCAGGGGTTCGGGATAGTGGGCGGCGATCAGCCGGGACCAGCGCTCGAAGCTCTCGGGCGGCAGGGCGATGCCGTAAAGGGGCGAGGAAGGCCCGTGAAAGCCGAAGACCGTCCGGCGGGAAACGCACAGGTTGCGAACGGCGAGATACATGGTGCAGGCCGACAGGCAGTAGCTGCCCCGGATCTCTACCCGGCTGCCGTTGCGGATCAGCCGCCTGATCTTGCGCTCGCGTGCCCGCACCGGCCCGCCCCGGTCGTCCCCGACGATCAGGGCCGGCGCCCGGTTGGAGGCCGCGGCCGGGCCCGATGGCAGTGCCCCGGCCATGGCGGCGGCCAGCGCAACGATCAGCAGATGGCGTGGCCACACCCCCCATGGCAGGGGCCCGGACCATGCCGGACGCACCTTCATGAAATTCACCCCGTGTCCCGCCGGCGCTTGCGCCGGCACCCCTCCTGGCCATCATAGCCGGGAGAAGGATGGGCGCAAAGCCATGAGGATTCGGTTACCGGCCGGCACGGATGACGGGCGGCGCCGTAAAAAAGGCCCCCGGATTTTCAGAGAATTTTCTGCGCGAGATTAAAGAAAAATTAACCACGCTCCCCCCCCATTCTGGCCCGGCAGGAATTGCCGGTCAACGTGAGGTGCCCATGCCGACAGGTGCCAGAACCCTGAATTTCATGTCGCGGGAGGCTCGGCCCCGCGCCGCCGTTCCTTCTGCGCGGGGGCGCGAGATCTATGCCGGTTTCGGCAAGCGGCTGGCCGACCTGGTGCTGGTGGCGCTGCTTGCGCCCCTGGCGCTGCCGCTGATCGCCGTGGCCTGCCTGCTGGTCCGGCTCGACGGGGGCGCGCCGATCTACGGCCAGCCGCGGGTGGGGCGCAATGGCGTGGTGTTCCGCTGCTGGAAGATCCGCACCATGGTGCCTCAGGCCGAGCGCGCGCTGGACGATCTGCTGCGCCGTGATCCGGCACTGGCGCGCGAATGGGCCGAGGCGCAGAAGCTGACCCATGACCCTCGCATCACCCGCATCGGCCGCTGGCTGCGCCGGTTCAGCATCGACGAGCTTCCCCAGCTGTGGAACGTGGCTCTGGGGCAGATGAGCCTGATCGGCCCGCGCCCCTTCACGCCTTCGCAGCGTGCGCTCTACGATGCCCAGCCCGGGGCCGGCGGCTACTACCGGCTGCGGCCCGGCATCTCGGGGCTGTGGCAGGTGGAGGCGCGCAGCGGGGGGCCGTTTCGCGACAGGGTCTGTTTCGACGATGCCTATGCGCGCAACCTCTCGCCCTGGCTGGATCTGACGATCCTTCTCAGAACGCTGGTGGTGCTGGCCCGGGCCGGGGGCAGGTAGGCTCTCCGGTCCTTGCGGGCCGCCGAAAACGGCCCACGAGGCGGGAGGGAGACAAGCTGCCCACGCGGGCGGGGGCCGCGGTGTGAAGAGACGCGGGCGGGTTTTCGGCGGCCTGTCAATCGAAGGGGGCGAAGGCGTCGGGGCTGGCCCGGTTCCAGCGCGCAAGATAGCCGTGAGGGTCTTCCCATCCCTCCAGCAGGAAGCCCTCGGGCAGGTAGGGATGGGCCTCGTCGCCGGTGATCATCTCGCCGAAACGTCCACGCATCAGCAAGTGGCGCGGCAGAAAGTCGCTGGGGTGGGAAAGGCCGGCGGCTCCGGTCATTTCTCCGAGTGCGCGCAGGGTGTTGGCGTGGAAGCGGGCCACCCGCTCGGCTTTGTCGGGCACCACCAGGGCGCGCTGGCGCAGCCTGTCCTGGGTGGCGACACCCACCGGGCAGGTGTTGGTGTGGCAGGCCTGAGCCTGGATGCAGCCGATGGCGAACATGAAGCCGCGCGCCGAATTGGCCCAGTCGGCCCCCAGCGCCAGAGCCCGGGCGATATCGAAGGCGGTGATCAGCTTGCCCGAGGCGCCGATCTTCACCTGCCCGCGCAGGCCCGCCCCCCGCAGGGTGTTGTGCACGAAGCTGAGCCCCTCGACCAGCGGCATGCCCACGTGATCGGCAAATTCCAGGGGGGCGGCGCCGGTGCCGCCCTCCTTGCCGTCCACGACGATGAAATCGGGCACGATGCCGGTCTGCAGCATCGCCTTCACCAGGCACATGAACTCTCGGCGATGACCGACGCAGAGCTTGAACCCCACCGGCTTGCCGCCGGATTTCTCGCGCAGCAGGGCGATGAACTCCATCATCTCCAGCGGAGTGGAAAAGGCGCTGTGGCGGGGCGGCGAGATGCAGTCGCGCCCCATGGGCACGCCGCGCGCCTCGGCGATCTCGGCGGTGACCTTGGCGGCCGGCAGCATTCCCCCGTGGCCCGGCTTGGCCCCCTGGCTGAGCTTCAGTTCGATCATCCTGACCTGCGGGTCGGCGGCCTGTTCGGCGAATTTTTCCGCGTCGAAGCCGCCGTCGGGCCTGCGGCAGCCGTAGTAGCCCGAGCCGATCTCGTAGATCAGGTCTCCGCCGCCCTGACGGTGGTAGCGGCTGATGCCGCCCTCGCCGGTGTCATGGGCAAAGCCCCCCTTCCGCGCCCCGATGTTCAACGCCAGGATGGCATTGCCCGACAGCGCCCCGAAGCTCATGGCCGAGATGTTGTAGAGCGAGGCGGCATAGGGCTGGCGGCACTCGGGGCCGCCGATGGTGGTGCGAAAGTCGGTGTCCTCGATTTCCACCGGGTTGATCGAATGGGTCAGCCAGGCATAGCCGGGATCGTAGACCCGCTGGCGGGTGCCGAAGGGGCGCTTGTCTTCCACCCCCTTGGCACGCTGGTAGACGATGGAGCGCTCGTCGCGGCTGAAGGGCTCTTCGTCCTGGTCGCTCTCGATCAGGTATTGCCGGATTTCCGGGCGCACGCCTTCGAACAGAAAGCGCATGTGACCCAGAATCGGGTAGTTGCGCAGGATGGCATGTTTCTTCTGGATCAGGTCGTAAAGGCCCAGTCCGCTGAGCGAACCGAAGACGGCCAGGGGCAGCCAGAACCAGCCCGTCCAGGCCACCCCGGCCGCGGAAGCTGCGGCGAGGAGCGCCATCAGGGCGAAAAAACCGAAACGCTGCACCTGCATATCCTTGTGGCCGGGGCATTATTCGGGCCCATCTAGGCGGGTTTCGGAAGGAATTTTCAATCGGAATGTCGAAATCCGCCGCCCATGCGGCACGGGTGGCGGGCTTTGAGGCGCCGATGTTCTTGCGCGGGCTGCTCAAGACGCCCCGGGCGATCACCGACTGAGCTCTGCCGGGCTCTACAGCCGGTGCAGGCCGGTGCGGATGAGTTCGGCCAGCGCCTCGGGGTTGGGCCTTCTGTCCATCGTGGCCAGGCCCCGGTCGGCCTCTTGCGGGGTCAGCCCCGTGCCGCGGCGGCTTTGCAGAAGGGCGCTGGCATAGGCCCGGGAAAACTCCGGATGGCCCTGCACGGTGAGCGCGAAGCCGGGGTACCAGACGGCGGCGTTCTCGCAGAAGTCCGAGCGCGCGATGCGCCGGGCGCCCTCGGGCAGCTCTTCCACCTGGTCCTGGTGGTACGCCTGCAGCGAGATGCGCCTCGGCGCGGGGCCGAGCGCCTCGGGCCAGTCGCAGGGCTCATAGTCATGCACCCCCAGCCCCCAGCCCTTGTCCGATTTCGCCACCCGCCCGCCCAGAGCCTGGGCGATGATCTGATGGCCGAAGCAGATCCCGATCATCCGCCTGCCGGCCTTACGGCAGGTGCGGATGAAGTCTTCCAGCGGCGCGATCCAGGGGTGGTCTTCGTAGACGGCGAAACGCGAACCGGTGATCACCCACAGGTCGCATTCGTCCGGGCTGTCCGGGAAGGCGTTGTCGAGCACGGCGTGGGTGCGGAATCCGGCCTCCAGCGGGGCCAGCCACCGGGCCACCATCGCCGGATAGTCGCCATGCTCGGCGGCCAGGGCCTCGGGAGGGCGGCCGGTTTCCAGAATGCCGATGGTCAGTGTCTTCGCGGTCATTTCAAGGTCCTCGGTCCTGAAGGCCGTACCAGGCATAGGCGGCGGGCAGAAGGATGCGCCGCCAGCGGCCGAAGGGAAAGCGGCGGGGTGGTTTTCTCATCAAGGCGGGAAAGGGGCGAGCGCCCTTTCGTCCGGTGGCCAGATCGGCCAGCAGCGCGCCGCAATGGGTGCCCATGGCCACCCCGTTGCCGTGATAGGCGAAGGCGGCCCAGGCGTCGGGCCAGTCGCCGATGGGGCCGGCATATGGCGTGAGCTCGGGGCGCAGGCAGATCAGACCGGCCCAGAAATGCGTTACCTCGACATCGGCCCAGGCGGGAAACAGGCGCGCGAAGTCGGCCTTCAGGCGGCGACGCATGGCGGCCAGCGCCGGGGGGCTGGCGCGCACCCCGCCGCGCATCCCGAACAGGAAGCGGCCATCGGGCATCAGGCGGAAGTAATGCAGCAGGTGGCGGGTGTCATAGGCCATCTGGGCGGTCGTCCAGCCCTGGGCGGCCAGTTCCGCCCTTTTCAGCGGGCGGGTGACGATGACGTTGGACTGGGCCGGCAGGTAGCGCGCGGCCATCCACGGGGGCAGGTCGTCGCTGCTGTAGCCGTTGGTGGCCAGCAGCAGCCGGCGGGCGCGAAGGGTGCCTTTCGCGCATGTCAGGCGAAAGCCGCCGCCCGGCTCGCGCGAAATGGCCGTTACCGGCGAGCGGGCGAAGACCCGCGCCCCGGCCTCTTCGGCGGCGCGCGCCAGCCCGAGGGCGTATTTCAGCGGATTGAGGGCAAAGCCGATGGGCACGGTCAACGCGCCGTGAAAATGCGGCCCGTCCATGCCGTGGGCGGCCAGTTCCTCGCGGGGCACCAGCACCGGTTTCACGCCGTGGATCCGCCCCATCGCCTCGGCTTCGCGGCGCAGCCCGGCCATGGCGCCGGGGCGGTGGGCGAGGATGGTCTCGCCCGCCGAGTGGGTATCGGCCCTTATGCAATGGCGGGCCAGCAGCTCGGCCACCAGGTCGATGGCGGCGCGTTCGGCGCGGTGATATTCGGCGGTGTCGGCCTCGCCATGGCGGGCCAGCAGCCGGGCGTGGCTGGCCTTGGCCCCGCCCAGGCAGCAGAAGCCGCCGTTGCGCCCCGAGGCGCCCCAGCCCGGCTCTTCGGCCTCCAGCACCGCCACATCCGCGCCGTGATCGCGCGCCAGGTGCAGCGCCGCCGACAGCCCGGTGTAGCCCGCGCCGATGACGGCGAACTCGGCGCGGGCCGCGCCTTCGAGGGCGGGGCGGGCTGCCGGCCTGCCCACGGTGGCGGGCCAGAAACACTCCTGACGAGAGGCGGGCCCGTAGGCAGGGGGTTCGTAGATGCGCTGCATGGGCCAGGTTACAGACGGCTGAGGTAGTACTTGTACTCGGCCGGGGTGATCAGGGTGGAGATCCGGGCGATCTCGTCGCGTTTCACGGCCGTGTAGATGCGGCGGAATT
>WFPZ01000096.1 GCA_015487335.1 Paracoccaceae bacterium | reverse complement strand
CCGCTGGGCGCGGCGCTGGCGATACCGGGGCGGATGCGGATGTTCGACTGGCTCAAGCGCTACCGCGAATGCGGCAATCCCTGCCAGATCTGCGCCAACGAATGTTTCGTGCAGGCGATCCACCCCACCGGCGAGATCAACCCCAACGAATGCCTGTCCTGCCTGCACTGCCAGGTGCGCTACCAGGACAGCAAGAAGTGCCCCGTCGTGATCAGGAAGCTGAAACGGCGGGAACAAGCGGCCCGCAGCACGGCGCGCTCTGGCGCCACGCTGGACCGTCTTACGGGTCATCCCAACTCATTGGCAGCCAAGAAGGAGAGCTGAAATGACTGACGAAACACGCAAGAACGAAGGCGTCACGCGGCGTGATGTCCTGACCGGACCGGGCAAGGGGCTTGTCCTTGCCGGCACGATTGCCGCCGCAGGCGGTTCCGGCGCGGCCCTGCTGGGCTCGACCGCCTTTCCCGCAGCCGCTGCCGGAAACAAGGCCAATGTCGAGCCGGGCGAGCTGGACGAATACTACGGCTTCTGGTCCTCCGGCCAGACCGGCGAGATGCGCATCCTCGGCGTGCCCTCGATGCGCGAGCTGATGCGGGTGCCGATCTTCAACCGCGATTCGGCCACCGGCTGGGGGCAGACCAACGAATCGCTCAAGGTCCTGACCGAGGGGCTGACCGAGGAAACCAAGGCGTTCCTGGCCAAGCAGGGCAAGGTCACCTATGACAACGGGGACCTGCACCACCCGCACATGTCGTTCACCGACGGCACCTATGACGGGCGCTACCTGTTCATGAACGACAAGGCCAACACCCGCGTGGCGCGGGTGCGCTGCGACGTGATGAAGTGCGACAAGATCATCGAGATCCCGAACGCGAACTCGATCCACGGCCTGCGCCCGCAGAAATATCCGCGCACCGGCTACGTGTTCGCCAATGCCGAGCACGAGGCCCCGCTGATCAACGACGGCACGATCCTTGATGAGCCCGACAAGTACGTCTCGGTCTTCACCGCGATCGACGGCGACACCATGGAGATCGCCTGGCAGGTGATCGTCAGCGGCAACCTCGACAACGTCGATGCCGACTATCAGGGCAAGTATGCCTTCGCCTCGAGCTACAACTCCGAGATGGGGATGAACCTCGAGGAGATGATGGCCAGCGAGCTGGACCACTGCGTGATCTTCGACC
Source organism: Paracoccaceae bacterium (assembly GCA_015487335.1). Lineage (GTDB taxonomy): Bacteria > Pseudomonadota > Alphaproteobacteria > Rhodobacterales > Rhodobacteraceae > S012-89. The sequence continues at coordinate 5,909 of WFPZ01000096.1, read as the reverse complement.
TCAAGGGGATCGAGGCCGGCGTGGCCGCGGGCGACTACCAGGTGATCAACGGCGTGAAGGTCCTGGATGGGCGCAAGGGCTCGAAATACACCCGCTACGTGCCGATCCCGAACTCGCCCCACGGCGTCAACGCCTCGCCTGATGGCAACTACATCATGGTCAACGGCAAGCTGTCGCCCACCGTCTCGGTGATCGACGTGCGCAAGGTGGATGCGCTGTTCAAGGAAAACGCCGATCCGCGCTCGGCGGTGGTCGCCGAACCCGAACTGGGCCTCGGCCCGCTTCACACCGCCTTCGACGGCAAGGGCTTTGCCTACACCACGCTGTTCCTCGACAGCCAGGTGGTGAAGTGGGACATCGAGAAGGCCATCCGCGCCTATGCGGGCGAGGATGTCGATCCGATCGTCTCGAAGGTGGACGTGATGTACCAGCCGGGCCACAACTCGACCTCCATGGGCGAGACCAAGGAGGCAGACGGCAAGTGGCTGGTGTCGATGAACAAGTTCTCCAAGGACCGCTTCCTCAACGTGGGTCCGCTGAAGGCCGAGAACGAACAGCTGATCGACATCACCGGCGACAAGATGGAGATCGTCCACGACAGCTCCATCTTCGCCGAGCCGCATGACAGCATCATCGTGCACCGCTCCAAGGTGAACCCGCGCTCGGTGTGGGATCGCAACGACCCGTTCTTCGCCGATGCCGTGGCCCAGGCCAAGGCCGATGGCGTGGACCTGGAAAGCGACAACACCGTGATCCGCGACGGCAACAAGGTGCGCGTCTACATGACGTCCCAGGCGCCGGTGTTCGGGCTCGAGAAGTTCACCGTGAAGCAGGGCGACGAGGTGACCGTCTACATCACCAACCTCGATGACGTCGACGACCTGACCCACGGCTTCACGCTGACCAACTACGGCATCGCCATGGAGGTTGCGCCGCAGGCCACGGCCTCGGTCACCTTCACGGCGGACCGGCCGGGCGTTCACTGGTTCTATTGCCAGTGGTTCTGCCACGCGCTGCACCTGGAGATGCGCGGCCGGATGCTGGTCGAGCCGGCGTAAGGCAGCGAGGGGAGCTCCGGCAATGCGTCTGTCCGTTCTGCTTGTGCTGATGGTTCTGGTCAGGGCACCCCTTGCCCTGGCTGCCGAGATCGTCGTGCCGGCAGAACCGGGGGCGCTTGCCGGGGCGCTCGGCAGGGCGCAGGGGGGGGATGTCCTTCGCCTGTTGCCCGGCACCCATGCGGGGCCGATCACCATTTCGGCCCCGCTGACCCTCGACGGCGGCGGCAAGGCGGTGATCGAGGGAGACGGCACCGGCTCGGTGATCACGGTGCGGGCCGCCGATGTGGTGGTGCGCGGGCTGACGATCAGGGGGTCGGGCTCGGACGGGAAGGACGCGGGCGTCAACCTCGAGCAGACCGCCAGCCGGGCGCTGGTGGAGAACAACCGCCTTGTCGGAAACCTGGTGGGCGTGAACGTGCAGGGCGCGCGCGACGCGCTGGTGCGCGCCAACATCATCGAGGGCCGGCAGGACGAACGCATGAACGACCGCGGCAACGGCGTTTACGTGTGGAACGCGCCGGGCACCCGGATCATCGGCAACGACATCCGCTGGGGCCGCGACGGGATATTCGTCAACGCCTCGAAGGAAAACGAGTTTTCCGGCAACCGCTTCCGCGATCTGCGCTTTGCGGTGCATTACATGTATGCCCATGACAGCGTGGTGGCCGAGAACGTCTCGATCGGCAATCACCTGGGCTATGCGGTGATGTTCTCCAACAACGTGGAGATCCGCGGCAACCTTTCGCGCGATGACCGCAACTACGGCATCATGCTCAACTACACCAACAACAGCCGCATCACCGGCAACCGTGTCGAACGCACGGCCGGGAAATGCGTCTTCATCTACAATGCCCATCGCAACACCCTCGAAGGCAATCGCTTCGAGGGCTGCGAGACGGGCATCCACTTCACCGCCGGCTCCGAGCGCAACCTGATCACCGGCAATGCCTTCATCAACAACCGCACCCAGGTGAAATACGTGGGCACCAAATGGGTGGAGTGGAACGCGGACGGCCGCGGCAACTACTGGTCGGATCATGCGAGCTTCGATCTCGACGGCGACGGCATCGCCGACACGGCCTACCGGCCCAACGACATCATGGACCGGGTGCTGTGGACCCAGCCGGCGGCCAGGGCGCTGCTGGGCTCGCCGGCGGTGCAGCTGATAAGATGGTCGCAATCGGCATTCCCGGCGCTCCTGCCGGGCGGGGTGATCGACCGCTTCCCGCTGATGCGGCCCGTGGACCCCGAAATCAGGCCCTGGGAGGGGCGGCAATGACAGCCTTGAAACTGGAACATGTGGTCAAGCGGTTTGGCGAGTTCGTCTCGGTCCAAGACGTGAGCCTGAGCATCGAACCGGGCGAACGGGTGGCGCTTCTGGGCCACAACGGGGCGGGCAAGACCACCATGATGCGGATGATCCTCGGCCTGACCCCGCTCAGTTCGGGGCGGATCGAGGTGCTCGGCTCCGCCCCGGGCAGCCGCCAGGCGCGGCGCCATACCGGCTTTCTGCCCGAGAACGTCGCCTTTCACGGCGCGCTCACGGGGCGCGAGCAGCTGCGCCATTTCGCGCGGCTGAAATCGGTGCCCGCCCGGGTGGCCGACGATCTGCTGGAGCGCGTAGGCCTCGGCCCGGCCGCCGACCGGCGCATCCGCACCTACTCCAAGGGGATGCGCCAGCGCATCGGCCTGGCGCAGGCGCTGCTGGGGCAGCCGAAACTGGCGTTGCTGGACGAGCCCACCAGCGGGCTCGACCCGGTCTCGCGTCACGATTTCTATGAGATCGTTCACGAGCTTTCCGCCGCCGGCACCGCGGTGCTTCTGTCTTCGCACGCCCTGACCGAGCTTGAGACCAGCACCGACCGCATCGCCATCCTCTCGCGGGGCCGGCTGGTGGCCAATGACGATCTGGCCAGCCTGCGCCGGGCCGCCCATCTGCCGATCCGGGTCTCCGTCACCACCACCGACGAAAACGTCGAGGAGGTTGCCGCGCGCCTTGGCGGGCAGCGGATCAACGGCCACTCGGTCGAGCTGACCTGCCAGCCCGACGAGAAGGTCAGCCTGCTCGGCCGGATCACCGGGCTTGGCGAGGTGATCAAGGATGTGGACGTGATCCCCGCCAGCCTCGAAGAGCTTTACCGCTACTACAGCACCAGCGCGGGAGAGAAGAAATGAGCGCGATCCTGTCCATCGCCCGGCTCGAGATGCTGATTGCCCGGCGCAACATGTGGGTGGCCACCTCGGTGCTGCTGATGGCGCTGTTCTCGGTGGTGCTGACGCTGGCGGGGGCCGGCACCGGCGCCAATCTGGCGGCCAGCCCGCTGGAGGTGGCGGTCAGTTCGATCACCACGCTGTCCGTCTACCTGGTGCCGCTGGTGGGGCTGCTTCTGTCATTCGATGCCGTATCGGGCGAGATCGAGCGCGGCACGCTGGCGCTCAGCCTGTCCTACCCGCTGTCGCGCGGCGAGATCCTGATCGGCAAGTTCCTGGCCCATTTCGCGGTGCTGGCCTTCGCCGTGGCGGTGGGGCTGGGGCTTACGGGGGTGCTGGCGATCTGGCAGAATGGCGGCCCTGCGATGTCCTTTGCCCCGCTGTGGCGGCTGTTTGCAACATCTCTGGCGCTGGGCTCGGCCTTCCTGGGGCTGGGCTACCTGGTGTCGTCGCTGGTGCGCGCGCCGGGGGTGGCCTCGGGGCTGGCGATCGTGATCTGGCTGGTGGCGGTGGTGCTGTACGATCTGGGCCTGCTGGGGGCGCTGGTCGCCGATGGCGGCGGCACCTTCACCAAGGAAATCTTCCCCTGGCTGCTGGTGGCCAACCCCGCCGATGCCTTCCGCCTGCTGAACATGCCCGAGGCTGCCACGGCCGAGCTGGCCTCGGGGCTGTCTGCCGCCGGTGCGGTGTCCGGCCCGGCAGGGCAGCTGGCCTCGCTTCTTCTCTGGCCCCTGCTGGCAATGCTGCTGGCCTGGGCCGCATTCCGAAAGGTCGAACCATGAGAACCCTGATCCTGGCCGCTTTTCTGCCCGTCCTGTTCCTGGCGGGCTGCAAGGAGGAAGAGGCCGCCGCCGCGAAACCCGAACCCGCCGTGCTGACCGACAGCGCGACCGGCTACTACTGCCAGATGGTGGTGCTCGACCATCCCGGCCCCAAGGCGCAGATCTTCCTGGCCGGCGAGGACGAGCCGTTGTGGTTCGACCAGGTGCGCGACGGGCTGGCCTATCTGCGCTCGCCCGAAAGGACCGGAGAGATCGCCGCCTTCTACGTCAGCGACATGGCCGCGGCTCCCAGCTGGGAAGAGCCCGGCGTCGAGAACTGGATCGACGCCGAAAAGGCGTGGTTCGTGGTGGGCTCGGATGCCCGCGGTGGCATGGGCGCCCCCGAGATGGTGCCTTTCGGCAGCAAGCAGGCGGCGCGCGGTTTCGCCGCCAGCCGCGGTGGCGAGGTGATGCGCCTGGATGACATCCCCGCCGAGGCGGTCCTCGCCCCGGTCGAGATGGACGGCATGGACATGGGAGGCGGCACCATGAACACCAATGAGGGAATGAACATGAACGAAGGCCGGATGCAGGAGGCGGGGCAATGATTGGCCGCAGGCGCATGCTGACGATCCTGGCCGGCGCGGCCGTGCTTCCGGTGCCGGGGCTGGCGTTTTCGGGGGTGCGCGAGTGGCGCGGCGTGGCGCTGGGGGCCGATGCGCGGATCATCCTCGATCATCCGCGGGCGGACGCGCTGATCAGGGCCTCCCTGGACGAGGTGGCGCGGCTGGAGGCCATCTTCAGCCTCTACCGCGCCGACAGCGAGCTTTCGCGCCTCAACCGCGAGGGCGTGCTGGCCGAGCCTGCCTTCGAGATGCTGGAACTGCTTACCACCTGCGGGGCGCTCCATGTCCGCACCTCGGGGGCCTTCGACCCCACCGTGCAGCCGCTCTGGGCGCTCCATGCCGAGGCCTACGCGCGCGGCGCGCCGCCGGGCGAGGCGGAAATTGCCCGCGCCCGCGCCCTTGTCGGCTGGCAGAAGGTGACGGTTTCGCCCGAAGCCGTATCCCTGGCCCGTCCCGGCATGGCGTTGACCCTCAACGGCATCGCCCAGGGCTACATCGCCGACCGGGTGGCGCGGCTGTTGCGCCACGAGGGGGTGGAAAACGTGCTGGTCAAGACGGGCGAGATCTCGGCACTGGGGGTGGGCCCCGATGGCCGGCCATGGCGGGTTGGCCTTCAGGGGCGCAACGAGAAGGTGGAAATCGGCAACGCCGCGCTTGCCACCTCGGCCCCGCTTGCCACCGTCTTCGACGAAACCGGCCAGGCAGGCCACATCATCGATCCGCGCAGCGGCCGGCCCGGGGGACTGTGGCGCCAGGTTTCGGTGCTGTCTTCGTCGGCGGCCGAGGCAGACGGGCTTTCTACCGCTTTCTGCCTGATGACCCGCGAAGAGATCGAGGCCGCGCGCGGCGACAGCCGGGTCTGGCTGGGGTGAAATGGCGGGCGTATTGCCCGGTTTTTCAGCGCCATCGGCGCCGGAGTCCTGCCGGGTGCAAGGTGCCGAGGGCCGCTTGGGAGAGAAAAATCTTGACCGAATGATAAATTTTACCCACGCTACCTGCGCTCATGCCATAATGGGAGGTAAAGATGGGGGTTATCGGAAACTGGTCGCGCCGGGCGGTTCTGGCCGCGGCGCTGGCCGCAGGCTCGATGGCGGCAGCCGGCGTGGCGATGGCCGAAAAGGTCAAGGTCGCGGCGATCTACACTTTGCCGGTGGAACAGCAGTGGATCAGCCGCATTCACAAGGCGCTCAATGCCGCAGCCGAGCGCGGTGACATCGAATACGTCTACTCGGAAAACGTTGCCAACACGGACT
>WFPZ01000095.1 GCA_015487335.1 Paracoccaceae bacterium | reverse complement strand
GTGGTCAGCCGGGCCAATGCCCATGTACGTTACCCCTGCCGCTTCCTGCTGCTGGCTGCGGCCAACCCCTGCCGGTGCGGCCATCTGGGCGACGCGGGGCGCGCCTGCGGACGGGCTCCGCAATGCGGCGAAGACTACATGGGACGGATCTCCGGCCCGCTGATGGACCGCTTCGACCTGCGGATCGAGGTTCCGCCGGTGAGTTTTCTCGATCTGGATCTGCCGCAGACGGGCGAGGATTCGGCCACCGTCGCGGCACGGGTGCAGGCCGCGCGCGAGGTGCAGGCGGCGCGCTATGCGCAAGCTCCGGGCGTGCGGGTGAACGCCGATGCGGAAGGGGCGCTGCTGGAGCGTGTCGCCACCCCCGAGCGGGCCGGAAAGGAGATGCTGGCAAAGCTGGCCGAGCGGTTCGGCCTGTCGGCGCGGGGGTATCACCGGGTGCTGCGGGTGGCGCGCACCATCGCCGATCTGGACGGAGCAGAGACCGTCGCCCTGCGCCACGTGGCCGAGGCGGCCAGCTTCAGGCTGGCGGGGCTGCGCGAAACCGTGCCCGCATGAAGGCCACCGCCTTGTCCAGCGCAGCATCGGCCTCGGGCAGCCAGCCCTGGAAGATCACCCACACGTGCGGCGTGTCTTCCCACAGGTCGAGCGTGACCTCGGCACCCTGCCGGCGCAGCGCCTCGGCCATGCGGCGCGTATCGTCGAGCAGGATTTCCGCCTTCGAAGCCTGCAGGAACACCGGCGGACAGCCGGGAAAGCGGGCAAACAGCGGCGAGAGGCCCGGATCGGCCGGATCGGCCCCGGCGGCATAATCGTCGCGTATTTCTGGCAGGCGTTCGCAGGGCAGCAGCGCCTCCGTCCGGGCGTTGGCCTTGAGGGAATGGCCCGAAAGCGTCAGGTCCGTCCAGGGCGAGAAGGCGAAGGCTCCGGCCGGGTGCGGCCCGCCCCTCCTGCAGATGCGCGCCAGCAGGGTCAGAGCCAAACCGCCGCCGGCGCTGTCGCCGCCGATGACGATCTCGCCGGGCGGATAGCCGCGCTCCAGCAGCCCGTTCCAGGACCGCCAGGCGTCTTCCAGCGCCGCCGGAAAAGGGTGCTCGGGGGCAAGGCGGTAATCGGGCAGGCAGGCGCGTGTGGCCGTCATTTCCGCCAGTCGTGCCAACATCGCCCGATGGGTGCGCGCGCTGCCAATGGCATAGCCGCCGCCGTGAAAATAGAGAACGGTGCCGCGCCTCACCCGGCCGACCGAAGCCCAGGTGGCAGGAACCCCCTGCAGCCGGTCTTCAAGGTAGAGGACGCGGCGTGGATTGCGAAACACCAGGCGGGCTTGCCGCTCAAAACGACGGCGGGCGCGGGAAAGATCCCTCAGACGGGCCAGGGCAGGGCGCTCGACCAGTCGCAGGTACCGGTTGAGAAGCGCCAGCTGCCAGCTCATCAGGTCATCCTTCCGCCAGCCTCGCCTCGATCGCGTCCCAGATCAGTGCGGCGGCATCGGTGCCGTCGAAACGTTTGAGTTCCTGCAGGCCGGTGGGCGAGGTGACGTTGATCTCGGTGAGGTAATCGCCGATCACGTCGATCCCCACGAAGATCTGCCCCTTCTCGCGCAGAAGCGGGCCGATCCGGGCGCAGATCTCGCGGTCGCGCGCGGTGAGGCCGGCCTTCTCGGGGCGTCCGCCCACGTGCATGTTGGAGCGCGTCTCGCCGGCGGGGGGAACGCGGTTGATGGCGCCCACCGGCTCGCCATCAACGAGGATGATGCGCTTGTCGCCGTTGGAGACGTCGGGGATGAACTTCTGCGCGATCAGCGGTTCGTTGGACAGCGTGGTGAAAAGCTCGTGCAACGACGCGAGATTGCGGTCGTTCGGATCGAGGCGGAAGACGCCGGCGCCCCCATTGCCGTACAGTGGTTTGAGGATGATGTCCCCATGGGCCTGCTTGAAGGCGCGAATGACGGAAAGATCGCGAGCGATGGTGGTGGGCGGGATCAGATCGGGGAACTGCAGCACCAGCAGCTTCTCTGGGTAGTTTCGCACCCAGAACGGATCATTCACCACGAGGGTGGCCGGGTGAATCATCTGCAGGATGTGGGTGGTGGTGATGTAGCCCATGTCGAAGGGTGGGTCCTGGCGCAGCCAGACCACATCGAAACCGGACAGATCGGCCTCGGTTTCCGGGCCGAGGCTGTAGTGGTTTCCCTTTTCCCGGCGAAGCTCCAGCGGCCAGCCGCGCGCGGTGACCCGGCCGTTCTGAAAAGCGAGATGCTCGGGAGTGTAGTAGAACAGCTCATGTCCGCGCTGCTGGGCCTCGAGGGCAATCGCGAAGGTGCTGTCGGCGTCGATGTCGATCGCGCCGATGGGATCCATCTGGATGGCCACTTTCAAAGACATGCTGCCCCTTTCCTGCTTTCGTCCCTAAATGGCGCAGGGCGGGGGCGGGTTCAATGTCCGAAGGCGTTTTCCAGGATTTCGATTCGTCCGGCCCCATCGACCAGCGCCACGTCGAAACGCGACGGGGTGTTCAGGCCCAGCGGCATCTGGCCGAGATACTCGGCCGCGGCATCGTAGATGCGCCGCAGCTGCCTTGTGGTGATCCGCTCGGCGGCGCGCGCAAAATCGCGCGCCTTCTTGACCTCGACGAAGATCAGCCCCTCTCCGTCTTCCACGACCAGGTCGATCTCGCCCCCCTTGCCGCGCCAGCGGCGGTTGCGCAGCATATGCCCGCCACGGCGGTAGCTTTCGGCCACCTGTTCCTCGGCGGCCAGCCCCGCCTGATAGGATGTCGAGCCGCTCATTTTCCGCGCTCCATGTCCAGGGCCGCCTGATAGACCTTGCGCCGCGGCAAGCCGAGCCGTTCGGCCACCTCCGCCGCGGCGTCCTTCACGCTTTGTGTCTTCAGTGCCTCGGCCAGCATCTTCCGCATCTCCTCATCGCTTGCCTTGCCGCGGCCACGATCCACCACGAGCACGATTTCCCCTCGCAGCGTCCTGTCGGCGATCTGCCTGGCAAGTTCGCCAAGCGTGCCGCGCAGCACCTCTTCGTGCAGTTTCGTCAGTTCCCGGCAGAGTGCCGCCTGTCGTTCTTCGCCCAGAGTTTGGGCCAAATGATTTACCGTTTGATGAATGCGTTTGGGACTTTCATAGAAAACCAGCGTTGCCGGCACCGGGGCCAGTTCCGCAAGCATCTTCTGGCGCGCGGACCGGGCCGATGGCGGGAACCCCGCGAACAGAAACCGGTCGGTGGGCAGGCCGGCGATGGTCAGGGCAGCGATGATTGCCGAGGGGCCGGGGGCCGTGCTCAGTGGCAGGCCGGCGGCGATGGCGTCGCGCGCCAGGGCGAACCCCGGGTCGGCGATGGCCGGAGTTCCGGCCTCGGAGGCATAGG
>WFPZ01000094.1 GCA_015487335.1 Paracoccaceae bacterium | reverse complement strand
GCACCTTGAAGAGCCCGCTGGAGATTACCTTGAGGAACCGCGCCCACTTGTCCTGCATCGCCGCCAGCGCATCGAACCAGGTGGCCTTGAGGCGATTGCCGACGGCGCGCATGCGCAGCACGATGCTCCAGGCGCCGTCGCCGATGCGCGCCCAGACCTCGGCGGCCACATCCTTGAGAAGCCCGAGCGCCTTGCCGAACCCTCCGGCGCCTTTCACGAGCCGACCGAACCAGTAGATCAACTCGCCCGCCCCGACGATCAGCGCACCGATGCCGGTGCGGATGATGGCGGCGCGCAGGACCTTCAGCGACAGCGCCAGCTTGCCCACGCCCAGCGCCGCGGCGGTCAGGGACGCGACGAGGCGGACGCCGAGAACCCCGGCGAAGGTCGCGGCGATGGTGGCCAGTTCGCCGATATGGGCGAACAGCCCCCTGACGGCACGCCCCAGCGGGCCGGTCGTCTTGGTCACCGTGGCAAAGGCATCGGCCATGGCCTCGAGCGCCGGGGCCGCCGCCACGGCCAGCTGGTTGGCGATCCCGCGCCACAAGAGCCCCATGCGCGAGAGCGCATCGTTGGTGCGCTGGATCTGCGCCGCGTCCTGCTCGGACACCGCCACCCCGAAGTCCTTCACGTCCTGCGTCGCCTGCCGAAGGGTGGCACTGTCGATGCGCGAGAAGATCAGGCCTGCGCGGGCGCCGAAGATCTGCGAGGCGACTGCGGCGCGTTCGGCGGCGGGGATGTATTTCCGGATCGCGTCCTGGATCGCCGTCAGCTTCTCGTCGATCGGCAGCCTGGCAAGATCGCTGGCCGACAGGTTCAGCTGCTCGAGTGCCTTCACCGCCGGCCCGGTGCCCTGGGCGGCCTGGCTCAGGCTTTTCGTCATCATGATGGTGGCCTGCTCGACCTCGCCCTGCGAGACGCCCGCAAGCTCTGCCGCACGGGCCAGCACCTGCAGGCTGGCGGTCGTGGTTCCCAGCGAGGCGGCGAGTTTGGCCTGCTCGTCGATCATCTGCAGCCCGGAGCGCACCATCGCAACGCCAGCCGAAACGGCTGCGGCGGCCATGATGCCGGCGGCGATCTTTGCACGCCGGGCGAACCACGCCAGTTTCGCGTTGGCGATTTCCATCTCGCGCGTGGCCTTGCCGAAACCGCGCTCGCCGGCCTCGCCAATGCCCTCGAGTTCGGCGCGCACCTGCTTGCCGCCCACCGCCGCAAGGCGGACGCTGAGCCTCTTCTCAGCCATGGTCCTGTTCCAATCGTTCGTTGAGTTTGGCGACCATCACCGCTTCAATCGGGGACAACAGTTCGGCGACCGCAACGCCCGGCACACTCAGCGCCCGCGCAATAGCCAGCGCCGCGCCCATGTCCCAGCCAATGATCCCGCCCGAGGGGGCCACGCGCAGTTGACCGCCCAGACGACCCACCAGGTCCCAGACCTGCACGCCCTCAAGGGTCTGCGGCGCGTTCAGGACCTGCGGGCAGTCTTCGCAGACGCCCTGGCAGGCCTCGCAGTATCCGTCGCCCCCGCCGAAGACCCAGTCGGCAAGGGCGATGAGGCGTTTTTTTCCTGTTCCAGAATGAGGCCCTTGGCGACGTAGCCGGTCTGGAACATCTCGAAGAGCGGCCAGAGGTCGAGGAGGGCGTCGATGGCTTCGGGGCTGACGGGGATGGGATTGCCCTCCGCATCGCCGACGCCCTCCCAGTCGAGGATTGCCACCTTGGCCAGCGCCTTTGCGAAGGCCAGTGCGCTTTCCTCGTCGGTGGCGTCCTCGGACAAACCCTGCACCGCCGGGTCGTTCCGCGCCGCCACCATCAGCGCAGTGGTCAGCGGTCGCAGGTGTACCCGCACGCCATGGCCAAGATCCAGCCATGCGGGTTCATTGGAAAGATCGAGTTTCAGCATGGTCAATAACTGCTCACCTGGTTCTTCAGAACGATTGTGCACATCTGCCCGGCCACGGAGTCGTATGCCGCCTGCCAGTCGAAACTGGCCTGGATGCCCTGCGGGCCCTGGATCTCGATGCGCGGTCGCGGCAGGTAGACGGCATGGGCGGTGATGGTCAGGCTGACATTGGTCGAGATCACCCACGAGAATTCGAGGCTGGCCGATGTGCCGTTCAGCGCCTGGTCCATCAACGTCGTGTCGGCAAAGCGCACGT
>WFPZ01000093.1 GCA_015487335.1 Paracoccaceae bacterium | reverse complement strand
TTGCAGTTGAAGACCTCCGGCGCGAGGTGGCTCTTGCCCATCTCCTCGGCGAGATAGGCGTATTCGACGGTGGTCAGGCCGGGGCCGCGGCTGGAATCGGTGAGGAAGAAGTTCCACAGCCCCCGCTCGCGCGCCTTCGCCTTCAGCCCTTCGAGAATCTCGGTCTGGCGCGGGGTGAACTGCCAGCGGTCGCCCACCTCCACCTCGGCGAGGAATTCCGCGTCGAGGGGGGCGATTTCCTCGCGGATCATGGTGGCGACCGCTTCGTGGATCGGGCGCAGCCGGTCCGTCATGCCAAGGCACATGTTGCTCATCTCGGGGCTCCTTTCGGGGGCACCGAAGCAGGCGGCGGGGGAAGTGTCAATGAGGCGGGGTCAGCTCAGCAGGATGCCCACCACCACCATTGCCAGCCCGATGCCCGAAAGCGCCAGCGCGCCCATGTTCATGGCCACCAGCCGTTGCAGCCGCGCGGCCATGGCCTGCTTCTCGAGCCCCGCCCGCCGCGCTCGTGCGGCGGCCACGATGCACCAGATCAGGCCCAGGACACCCAGCAGCGAAACTGCCGCTCCGGCCCAGATCATCCATTCCATACCCCGTTTCTCCCTGCCGGTTCATGCCTGTGTGGCGCCTGGGCTCAGGCCCCGTCAATCCTGCACTCGCAGTTTGGCAGATCTGCCCCCTTCAACAGGCGCAGCGCCGCCAGACCCTGCGGGCGCCGGGACACTTCATATCAGGCGCCCGGCCCGCTTGGAAAGGGCTGCCCTGCCGGCGCGCTGCGGGTGCGGGATTGACGGGCCTGAGCCTGGACATCACCGCCCGCTTCCGCCAGGCGAGGACCGGCTTGCCATGGCCGGGCCGGGCGGTTAGTCAACGGCGAAATCCGACAACCGCGGGGCGCAGACATGAGCGAGAGCAGCAGCGACACTTCCTACCGGGTGACGGCCGACGAATTGCGTCAGTTCATCGAGCGCTACGAGCGCCTCGAGGCCGAGAAGAAGGACATCGCCGACCAGCAGAAGGAGGTGATGGCCGAGGCCAAGAGCCGCGGCTACGACACCAGGGTGATGCGCAAGCTGATCGCCATGCGCAAGCGCGACCGCGATGAGCTGGCCGAGGAAGAGGCGGTGCTGGAGCTCTACAAGGAAGCGCTGGGCATGTGAGCGCAGGCCGGCTCAGGGCTCGATGAAGGTGACGCCGGGAATGGCGGCGATCTCCTCGAGGTCGCGTTCGTAGTTCTGCGTCAGCTCGGCCACGGTGGCGTCCGTCCAGCCGGGAACGTCGATCTCTTCCTCCACGGCCTCCTCGATGACGTATTTTTCCAGGAAGGCGGCAAGGATCCGCCGGCGCTGCCTTTCCGATTTCGGCGGATTCTCGGCCAGATACCTGCGCAGCCGGCTCTTGCCTTCGCGCTTCATGATCTCGGCCAGGATGTCGAGCCCGCCCTTGATTCGGGTGCCCGGCGCGTGGTCCGAGACTCTTTGCAGCACCTCCGGCCAGATCAGCGGCGTGTCCTCGTTGCACCAGACCGTCAGCGGCGTGTCGGGGTTGGTTTCGCGGATCGCCACGATCACGTCGGACCAGCGGATCTCGCCCACGTCGGTGCCCTGCAGGAACTCGTGGAAATTGTCCCGCTTCTGCCACTTGTGGTGGAACACGGCGGGGATGAAGGTGGCCGGGTTGCGGATGGCAAGGAAGAATTCCACCTCGTCGCCGGGAAACAGGTTGCGCAGCCACATGGGCTTGTAGCCGGCCTTTTCGTAGAGGATCCCGCCGTCGAACACCCGCGTGGGCACACAGATGAAGCTTTCATGGGTCAGCACCACGCGCCGCGCGCTGTCGTCGTCGAGGATGCCGTCGAGCAGAATGTCCCTGGCTTCCCGGCTGGCCGGTTCGCCCTGCAGCTTTTCCATCGCCTCGCGCAGGATGTTGCGGTAGCGCCCGGGGCCGGGAACCGCGACCCCCTGCCTGGCCAGAACGTCCTTGTTGCGCAACAGGGTGCGCAGCAGACGGTCATCGTCCGTGCAATGCGCACCGAAATGGATTGCCACCTGCATGATGTGGTCCGGCCCCCTTTTGCCGCGAGTATAAGCGGTATTCTGGACAGTTAAACCGGTTTTGGCTATGCGGGGGGCAATGACCGAGAAAAACACTCAGCTTAAGGCTTCCCGCCGCCTCTCCCTGCGCCTTGACCGCTGGTCGGTGGGGGCGGTGGTGATCGCCGCCCTCGTCCTGATGCCGATCGCCGCGGTGGTGTGGATGGCGCTGACCCCGGAAGAGAACATCTGGCCGCACCTGATGCGCACCACCCTGCCGCGCTACCTGGCCAATACCGCGGTGCTGACCTTTTCCGTGGGGCTGCTTGCGGCGGTGGTGGGCACGCTGAGCGCCTGGATGGTGACCATGTACCGCTTTCCCGGCTCGCGCTGGCTGGAGTGGCTGCTGCTTCTGCCGCTGGCGATCCCGGCCTACGTGGGGGCCTATGCGCTGGTGGATTTCCTCGAATATGCCGGCCCGGTGCAGACGGCCCTGCGCGAGCTGTTCGGCTGGCAGAGCGCGCGCGACTACTGGTTCCCCGAGATCCGCTCGCGCGGGGCGGCGGTGGTGGTGCTGGCGGCAGCGCTTTTCCCTTACGTCTTCCTGCTGGCGCGTGCCGCCTTTCGCGAGCAGTCGGGCGGCACCTACGAGGTGGCGCGCGCGCTCGGCGCAGGCCCGGTGGAGCGCTTCTGGCGCGTGGGCCTGCCGCTGGCGCGCCCGGCCATCGCGGCGGGCACGGCCATCGTGATGATGGAGACGGTCAGCGATTTCGGCGTGGTCTCGTATTTCTCGGTGCAGACCCTGACCACAGGCATCTTTT
>WFPZ01000092.1 GCA_015487335.1 Paracoccaceae bacterium | reverse complement strand
CCAGGGCCGCGATCAGGATCGCCAGCCCGATCAGCAGCCCCACCGGAGCCGCCGGAACGCCCAGGATGCCGGCCAGCCAGTGGGCGATGCCGGGCGGGGTGGGGCCCTCGGCGGGGGGCTGGGGGAAGAGCGTCACCCGCAGCCGGGCCAGCGGCCCGGAGATGGTGACATAGGCCGAGATCCCCATCACCAGCACGATCACGAAAGAGCGCAGATCACCCCCGCCCAGGCGGGCCAGCGCGCCGAAGCCGCAGTTTCCGGCCAGCGCCATGCCGTAGCCGAACAGAAGACCGCCGAAGATGCTGGCCAGAGGATTCCAGGCGAACGACAGGTAGATGGTGCTTTCCGCCTGCAGCGCGCCGAAGGCGACCAGGGAGAAGCTGCCGACGATCGCCACGCCGATGGCGAGGAACCACATGCGCATGCGCAGGCCGCTGCCCTGATAGAGCGCATCCTCGATCGCCCCCAGCGTGCAGAACCGGCCCAGCCGGGCCGCCAGCCCCAGAAGCAGGCCGCCGCCGAAGCCGACCAGCGCGACCATCGCGGTTTCGGTAATGCCATCCCACATCGACGCGTCCTCCCCAAGACGTCGTGAGCGCCTGCGCTACTTCTCCGTGGGTCGCTCCTTCTCGGGCTCGCCCACGCTGCAGAACAGCTCGTAGATCGTCTCGAGTATTCGTCTCGGGCGGTCGTCGGTCAAGGAATAGTAGATGGTCTTGCCCTCGCGCCGGGGCTTCACCAGCCCCTCGAGACGCAGCCGCGCCAGCTGTTGCGATACCGCCGCCTGGCGCGCCGAGAGCAGCTCTTCCAGTTCGGTCACCGATTTCTCGCCGGTCACCAGATGGCACAGGATCATCAGCCGCCCCTCGTGGCTGAGGGCCTTGAGCATGTTCGAGGCATCGCAGGCGCTGGCCATCATCTTCTCCATGTCTTCATCGGACATGTCCGGCGTGATGACCGGCAGGCGCGCCGTCTTGAAGTCTTCGGCCATCGGCTTGTCCATCGGCTCAACCAGGGACTGGAAACATGATCAGACGTTCAATAGCCGCAATCGCGGCTTCGGTGCAATCTTCATGTGCCGCGCAATGCCATGCCGGACCATGAGCCGCAGGTGACGGGCAGGCGTGTGCGGCAGGCGCATCAGGAATCGCCGGTGAAGTGGATGTTCTCGCGCAGGATCTTGCCCAGCATGCCCCAGAAGAAATCTTCCCCCGCATATCCCTCGAGGCGCGCAACCTCCTGGCCGTCGACCACCAGCAGGAAGGTGGGGGTGTAGACCAGCGGGGCCTTGATGGTGAGGTCTTCGGGGAGCGGATCCTGGATGTTGATCTTGCGCAGCGGCGCGGCGCGGCCTTCGGCCGTCTTGGGGTAGATGTCCTTGATCTCTTCGTCCCACAGTTCGCACCAGACGCAGCCGTCCTCCTCGACCATCACCAGCTGGGCGGAAATGTCGGAAGCCACGGCGGGCAGGGGGGCGAAAAGGCCGAGGGCAAAGGCGAGCAAGAGGCGCCGCATGTCACCACCATTTGACGTAAAGCACATGCTCAATCTAAGTTGAATATGTGAATAAGGCAAGAAAGGCCGCGAATGTTCGAGGTTTCTGCCATTGGTGCGTTGCTTGGCGGCCTGCTGTCGTTCCTTTCCCCCTGCGTCCTTCCGATGGTTCCGTTCTATCTTGGCTACCTTGGCGGGATGAGCATGGAGCAGATGGCATCCGGCGGGCGGCTTGATGCGCGCGTGCGGGTGCGGGCGGTGGTTTCGGCGCTTCTGTTCGCGCTGGGGGTGATCACCATCTTCGTGGGGCTGGGCGCGGGGGCGACGGGCTTCGGGCAGCTGGTGCGCGAGTGGTTTCCGGTGCTGCGCTGGGCGGCGGCGGCGCTCATCGTGCTGATGGGGCTGCATTTCCTCGGGGTCGTCCGGATCGGTTTCCTGCACCGCCAGCTGCGGGCCGAGCCGGGCGACATGCGCAACCTCAGCCTGCTGGGGGCCTATCTGGTGGGGCTGGCCTTCGCCTTCGGCTGGACGCCCTGCGTGGGCCCCGTGCTGGCCGCCATCCTGATGACCGCGGCCGGCCAGGAGAGCGCCGTCCAGGGCATGTGGCTGCTGTTTCTCTACGGCTCCGGCATGATGCTGCCCTTCGTGGCGGCGGCCTTCTTCATCGGGCCGTTCATGCGTTTCATGGGCCGGTTCCGGCGCCATCTCGGCAAGGTCGAGAAGGCGATGGGGGTGCTGCTGGTCGTGTTCGGGGTGCTGATCGCCACCAACACGGTGAACTACATCGGGTTCTGGCTGCTGAAGACTTTTCCGATCTTCCTGAGGATCGGCTGAGAAAAACGTTCAGGGAGGAACTGAAGATGCGTTGGATTCTCGTGGCGGTGACGGCCTTGTTCCTGTCCGGCCCGGGCCTGGCCGAACCGGGCGCGGTGGCCGAGATGGGCGATGACGGCCTCTACAAGACCGACTGGATGCGCGACACCTTCAAGGACCTGCGAGAGGACCTGGCCGAGGCCAATGCCGAGGGCAAGCGCCTGATGCTGATCGTCGAGCAGCGCGGCTGCATCTACTGCAAGAAGATGCACGAGGAGGTGTTTCCCGTGCCCGAAATCGAATCCTACCTGCACGAGAACTACTTCGTGGTGCAGCTCAACATGTTCGGCGACGTGGAGGTGACCGACTTCGACGGCGAGGTGCTGCCCGAAAAGGACATGATCATGAAATGGGGCATGAT
>WFPZ01000091.1 GCA_015487335.1 Paracoccaceae bacterium | reverse complement strand
GGCCCGGTGCTGCGCGAATATCTGGTGAGCGAGGCCATGCACGCGCTGGCCATCCCCACCACCCGGGCGCTGGCGGCAGTGGCCACCGGCGCGCCGGTGATGCGCGAGCGCCCCCTGCCCGGCGCGGTGCTCGTCCGGGTGGCCGCCAGCCACCTGCGGGTGGGCACCTTCCAGTATTTCGCCGCCCGGCAGGACGTGGAGGCCCTGCGCCTGCTTGCCGATCACGCCATCGCCCGCCACCACCCCGGGGCCGAGGGCGCGCCGGGGCTGCTGCGGGCGGTGATCGCGGCGCAGGCCCGGCTGGTGGCGCGCTGGATGTCGGTGGGCTTCATCCACGGGGTGATGAACACCGACAACACGGCAATTTCCGGCGAGACCATCGATTACGGCCCCTGCGCCTTCATGGACGCCTACCATCCCGAGACGGTCTTCAGCTCGATCGACCGTTTCGGCCGCTACGCCTATGCCCGCCAGCCGCAGATCGCGCTGTGGAACCTCACCCAGCTGGCCAACTGCCTGCTGCCGCTGATGGGCGAGGAACGCGCCGCAATTGCCGCGGCCACCGAAGCGCTGGAGGAATTCGAGGCGCTGTACCGGGCCGAGTGGCTGGCGCTTTTCGGCCGCAAGATCGGGCTGGCGCGCCCGCGCGAGGCGGACCGGGCGCTGATCGAGGACCTTCTGCGCCGCATGGCCGAGGCCGGCGCCGATTTCACCGCCACCTTCCGCGCCCTGGCCCTCGGCGAGGTGCCCCCGGCCCTGCGCCCCTGGCAGGAGCGCTGGCGTGCCCGGCTGGCCGCCGAGCCCGGCGACCCGGCAGAAATCATGCGCGCCGCCAATCCCGCCTTCATCCCCCGCAATCACCGGGTGGAAGAGGCGATCTCGTCCGCGCTCGAAGGCGACATGGCCCCCTTCCGGCGCCTCCATGCGGTGCTTGCCCGCCCCTTCGACGACCAGCCCGAACACGCCGAACTCGCCCGCCCGCCCGCCGCCCACGAGGCGGTGCGCCAGACCTTCTGCGGCACCTGAGAGATCAGCCTCGCATGCTCACTTCCGGCGCTTTTCCAGGTGCCTTTCGATCCTTTCGTCGAGCCGTCTGAAAAAGCCCCGGTTCCGGCGCACGAATTCGTCGATGATCGAGGTCAGCCCGCCACGCTCCTGCCCCTTCAGGTAGAGGAATCCGGCAAAGGCGCCGATGCTGGCGCCGAAGTTGTCGACGATCAGGTCCCACATGGTATCGACAAGGCCGGATTTCTGCATGTTGAGACCGAAGATCTGATCCATGGAAAACTCGAAGATCTCCCACAGCACGCCGATCGTCACCGCGAAGCAGAAGGCGATGAAGGCCATCGCCCAGGCGGGGGCGGCGTAGCGGTCGCCCTGAAAGAGGTAGAAGACGAAGACGAAACCCACCAGCCCGAAGCCGATCGCCGAGGCCGTGTGCAGCACCACGTCCCACCACCAGTAGCGCTCGTAGAAATCGAAGGCCTCGCCCAGAAACAGCGAGCCGAAGATGAACAGCACCGTTCCCGCAAGGAAGGCCCAGGGGATATGGATGTGATACCAGCGCGCAATGACCGCCGGCAATACCGACAGGGCCAGGGTTGCCAGGGAAACGAAGGCCAGGGACCAGCGGCCATAGAACAGCGAGATCAGGGCCGCGGCAACGAGCGTGCCCCAGACCAGATAGACGATGATGCTGAAACGAGAGAGTGTCATGCGGACAATCTAGGGCGCAGGTGCGCTCTCTTCAAATGGCGTCTGCAGTTTCCCATATCCGGATCATGGAAAACCCCGAGATCCTTCGCCTGGCAAGCTACAACGTGCGCAAGTGCATCGGCCTCGACCGGCGGCGCAGGCCCGAGCGGGTGATCGAGGTGATCAACGCCATCGGCGCCGACGTCATCGCCCTGCAGGAGGCCGACAAGCGCCTTGGCGAGCGCCCCGCCGCCCTGCCGGCCCGGCTGATCGAGGAAGAGACGGATTTCTGGGCGGTGCCCGTGGGCACCTCCGAGCGCAGCCTCGGCTGGCACGGCAACGCGGTGCTGGTGCGCAAGGGGCTGCCGGTGACCCACCTGCGCCGGATCGAGCTGCCCGGCACCGAACCGCGCGGCGCGGTGGCGGTGGAAATCGGTGGCCGGCTGCGTTTCGTGGCGGTGCACCTGGGGCTGCTGCGCCGCGACCGGACGCGCCAGCTGAAGGCGCTGCGCGCGGCGCTGGACGGGGCTGATGCACGCACCGCCATCCTCGGCGATTTCAACGAATGGTCCGACACCCGCGGCCTTGAGCCGCTGGAAGGCGCCTTCGCGGTGCACAGCCCCGGCGCCAGCTATCACGCCGCCCGCCCGGTGGCCGCGCTTGACAGGGTCGCGCTCGGGGCGGGGCTGGAGCTGCGCGACGCCGGCGTGATCGAAAGCGGCAAGGCGCGCTATGCCTCCGACCACCTGCCGATCTGGGCCGATGTGCGCCCTGCCCGGAGAGAGGCACGCCCGCCCGCTGCCTCCGGGCATCGAACGGAGGAGACATGGGCCGGCCCTCGCTGATCCGGGGCATGTCCGGGCGGGGGCGGCACCTGAACCAGGTGGCGGATCCCGGGCCGGACGGTGGCGGCGATGCGCGGCGAACTTCCGTGGCCAAAGTAACGGCGGGGTGTCAGATTCGGGTTCCGGCGGCGCGCGGCCTGCGCTAACAAGGCCCCGAAATGCGGAAAACGGCAGATGGCGGGAAAGATCCTTGAAAAATGCGCCGAGCGCGGCCTGCGCATGACCGAGCAACGCCGGATCATCGCGACCGTTCTCGAAGAG
>WFPZ01000090.1 GCA_015487335.1 Paracoccaceae bacterium | reverse complement strand
TGGCCCGCGTCACCGCCACCGTCGACAAGCCGCTGGTGGGGGCCAACCTGCAGGCGCACCTGGAGGCGCTGAAGGCCGAGATGCTGAAGGCCGCGGAGAACCTGGAATTCGAGGAAGCGGCCCGCCTGCGCGACGAAATCCGCCGGCTGGAGGCGGTGGAACTTGCCGTGGCCGACGACCCGCTGGCGCGCCAGGAGGCGGTGGCGATGGCAGGTGGAAGGCCGCCCGACAGCCCCCGCCGCAAGACACGCGCCCGCAAGCGCCGCTGAAGCATGTCGCTCCTGTCCGGGGCGCTTGTCTGCGCAGCCGTGGGGCAGGCGGCCGGCGGGGCGAGTGCACTCGGACGCGACATGCCATGGAGGGCGCCCTGCCCTGGCCTCGTGACGCGCGCTTGCCCATCCGGGCTGATGCAGGCAATATCCGGGCCATGTCCCGCATCCTGATCCTGATCGGCATCCTGTTCATCCTTGCCGGCCTGTTGTGGGGGCCGCTCACCCGGCTGGGGCTGGGGCGCCTGCCCGGCGACATCGTGATCGAGCGCGAGAACTTCCGCCTCTACATCCCCATCACCAGCGCGATTCTCGTGTCGGTGCTGCTCTCGGCGGTGCTGACCGTGATCCGCTATTTTCTCGGCAGGTAGGGCGCGCCGCACCGGCCGGACGGCTGCATGAGGCGACCGCCGCGCCCGCCTCAGGGCACGTCCCAGTGGTCGTCGTCGTCCAGCTCGCCCAAAGCCAGCCAGTCGGCGCGGATGCGGGCGATGCGGGTATCGCCCCAGGTCCGGAAGACGATGGTGAAGCCGCTGGCCGATACTTCGGCTGCGCGGATGTCGGCGCGCGGATTGGTCTTGGCGTCAAGGTCCCACATGGACATCGAGACATGCACCACCGGCGGGCGGCGGAAACGCCCCGAGAAGGCCACCTCGTGGCGCAGCTCGCGCGGGCCTTCTCCGGCCCACATCGGTCCGTCGTTCTCGAAATCAGAAAACAGGAGCACCGAGCCCTGATCGACCCCGAGCATATGGCTGCTGAACTGACGCATCTGTCCCAATCAGTAAGCCTGTCCGACAGACCACACAAGCAGCGGGAAAAAGGCCCCGGAATTCGGGGCCTTTTGTCGCATCCGGAAGACGTTCTCAGGGCAGTTTCGGTTCGAGCCCGATCCGGCCGCCCATGGCAACCATGTCGGCGAGAAACTTCGCGGCGCTGTCCACCAGATCATGGTCGCCCTTCTCCCGCGCTGCGTCCAGCGCCTCCTGCGCCTCGCGCACGAAACGGTCGATGACCTCCTGCGTAACCTCGCTGACATGGAGCGCATACTCGGCCAGAACCGATGCCGAGGTGGCGGTGATCTCCGCGAAGCCCCCGGTAATCGCATACTCATCCGTACCTTCGGGACTGACGATGGTGACGATGCCGGGGCGCAGGGTGGTGATGGTGGGCGCATGACCGGGCATCGCCGTCATGTCGCCTGCCGATCCCGGAAGCTGCACCTCGGTCGCCTGAACGGAGGCAAGCCTGCGCTCGGGCGAAACCAGGTCGAATTGCATTGTGTCGGCCATGCGGCCCTCCGTTTAAGCGGCTTCGGCGGCCAGTCTCTCGGCCTTGGCCACCACGTCGTCGATGTCGCCCACCATGTAGAAGGCGGCCTCGGGCAGGTGGTCGAATTCGCCGGCCACGACGCGCTTGAAGCTGTCGATGGTCTTCTCCAGAGGCACCTGCACGCCGGGGCTGCCGGTGAACACCTGCGCCACGTCGAAAGGCTGGGACAGGAAGCGCTGGATCTTCCGGGCGCGCGCCACGGTCAGCTTGTCCTCTTCGGAAAGCTCGTCCATGCCGAGGATGGCAATGATGTCCTGAAGAGCCTTGTAGCGCTGCAGGATTGCCTGCACGTCGCGCGCCACCTGGTAATGCTCTTCGCCGACGATCGCCGGGTCGAGGATCCGCGAGGTGGAATCCAGCGGGTCCACGGCCGGGTAGATGCCAAGCTCGGAGATCGCCCGCGACAGCACGGTGGTGGCGTCGAGGTGGGCAAACGAGGTGGCCGGCGCCGGGTCGGTCAGGTCGTCGGCGGGGACGTAGATGGCCTGCACCGAGGTGATCGAGCCGGTCTTGGTCGAGGTGATCCGTTCCTGCAGGGCGCCCATGTCGGTGGCCAGCGTCGGCTGGTAGCCCACCGCCGAGGGGATGCGGCCCAGCAGCGCCGACACCTCCGAGCCCGCCTGGGTGAAGCGGAAGATGTTGTCGACGAAGAACAGAACGTCGGTCCCCGACTGGTCGCGGAACTGCTCGGCCAGCGTCAGGCCGGTCAGCGCCACCCGGGCACGGGCCCCCGGCGGTTCGTTCATCTGGCCATAGACCAGCGCCACCTGAGACTCTTCCAGCTTTTCGGGGTTGATGACGCCCGATTCGATCATCTCGTGGTAGAGGTCGTTGCCCTCGCGGGTGCGTTCGCCCACGCCGGCGAACACCGAGTAGCCCGAGTGCACCTTGGCGATGTTGTTGATCAGCTCCATGATCAGAACCGTCTTGCCCACGCCGGCGCCGCCGAACAGGCCGATCTTGCCGCCCTTGGCGTAGGGGGCCAGCAGGTCCACCACCTTGATGCCGGTGACGAGAATTTCCGATTCGGTCGACTGGTCGCGGAATTCGGGCGCCTCCTGGTGGATGGCCCGCACCTCGGCGGCCTTGATCGGCCCCTTCTCGTCCACCGGCTCGCCGATCACGTTGAGGATGCGCCCCAGCGTGGCATCGCCCACCGGAACCGAGATCGGCCCGCCGGTGTCTGTAACCTCCTGGCCGCGCACGAGGCCTTCGGTGGCGTCCATAGCAATGGTGCGGACGGTGTTCTCGCCCAGGTGCTGGGCCACTTCCAGCACCAGCCTGCGCCCCTGGTTGTCGGTTTCCAGCGCGTTCAGGATCGGCGGCAGGTCGCCCTCGAAGTGAACGTCCACGACGGCGCCAATGACCTGCGTCACCTTGCCGACATTCTTCGCTTTTGCCATGTCGTGTCTCCGGTTCGGTTAGAGCGCCTCGGCGCCCGAGATGATTTCGATAAGCTCGTTGGTGATGACGGCCTGACGCGAGCGGTTGAACTCGATCGTCAGCTTGTCGATCATTTCGCCGGCGTTGCGGGTGGCGTTGTCCATGGCCGACATGCGGGCGCCCTGTTCGGAAGCGCCGTTCTCCAGCAGCGCCGAAAGCAGCTGGGTGGCCACTCCCCGCGGCAGCAGCTCGGCGAGAATTTCCTCTTCGTCCGGTTCGTATTCGTAGACGATGGCCTCGCCCTCGCCTTCCTCGGCCTCGAACCTGGCGGGAATTATCTGCTTTTCCGTCGGAACCTGGCTGATCACCGTTTCGAACACGCTGTAGAAGATGCTGGCGACGTCGAACTCGCCGTTCTCGAAACGGCTGATCAGGTCGCGGGCGATTTCCTGGGCATTGGCATAGCCCACGCGCTTGACCTCGGAGAGGTCCACATGGCCGACCATGTATTCCTCGTACTCGCGCTTGAGCTGTTCGCGACCCTTCTTGCCGACGGTGAGGATCTTCACTGTCTTGCCTGCGGCGAGCAGCTCCTGGATGCGGGTGCGGGCCAGCCGCACGATCGAGGAGTTGAACCCGCCGCACAGGCCACGCTCGGCGGTCATCACCACCAGCAGGTGGGTCTGGTCCGAACCGGTGCCCCGCAGCAGAAGCGGCGCGTTTTCCGAGCCAGCCGCAGCGGCCGACAGCCCCGCCATCACCGCGTTGAAACGCTCGGCATAGGGGCGCGAGGCCTCCGCCGCTTCCTGCGCGCGGCGCAGCTTGGCGGCGGCGACCATCTGCATCGCCTTGGTGATCTTGCGCGTCGACTTGACGCTCTCGATCCTGTTCTTCAGGTCCTTCAGGCTAGGCATGTCCCTGTCCTTTCAGACCGTTTCAGGCAAAATCCGCGGCGAATTCGTCGATCGCGGACTTGATCTTCTCTTCCAGTTCGCCAGCAACCTTGCGGTCGTTGTTGGTGATGTCGTCGAGCAGGTCCTGGTGCTTGGTGCGCAGATGGTTCAGCAGACCCTCTTCGAACCGGCCGACCTGGTCCACCTCGATCGGATCGAGGTAGCCATGGGTGCCGGCGTAGATCACGCAGACGATTTCCGCGTTGGTCAGCGGCGAATACTGGGGCTGCTTCATCAGCTCGGTCAGACGCGCGCCGCGGTTCAGCAGGCGCTGGGTGGCGGCGTCGAGGTCGGAGCCGAACTGGGCGAAGGCGGCCATTTCACGATACTGGGCCAGTTCCAGCTTCACCGGGCCGGCAACCGATTTCATCGCCTTGGTCTGCGCCGAGGAGCCCACCCGCGACACCGACAGGCCGGTGTTCACGGCCGGGCGGATGCCCTGGTAGAACAGCTCGGTTTCCAGGAAGATCTGACCGTCGGTGATCGAGATCACGTTGGTCGGAATGTAGGCCGACACGTCGCCCGCCTGGGTTTCGATGATCGGCAGCGCCGTAAGCGAACCGGCGCCGTATTCCTCGTTCAGCTTGGCCGAACGCTCCAGAAGACGGGAGTGCAGGTAGAACACGTCGCCCGGATAGGCCTCGCGCCCGGGCGGACGGCGCAGCAGAAGCGACATCTGGCGATAGGCCACCGCCTGCTTGGAAAGGTCGTCGTAGACACACAGCGCGTGCCGGCCGCTGTCGCGGAAATACTCGGCCATGGCGGTGGCCGAATAGGGCGCCAGATACTGCATCGGCGCTGGCTCCGAGGCGGTCGCGGCGACCACGATGGAGTATTCCATGGCGCCGCTTTCCTCCAGCTTCTTGACCAGCTGGGCCACGGTGGAGCGCTTCTGCCCCACGGCCACGTAGACACAGTAGAGCTTTTTCGATTCGTCGTCGCCGGCGGCGTCGTTGTAGACCTTCTGGTTGAGGATGGTATCCAGCGCCACCGCCGTCTTGCCGGTCTGGCGGTCGCCGATGATCAGCTCCCGCTGGCCCCGGCCGATCGGGATCATGGCGTCCACCGATTTCAGCCCCGTGGCCATCGGCTCATGCACGGACTTGCGCGGAATGATGCCCGGCGCCTTGACGTCGGCCACGCGCCGTTCCTTCGCCTCGATCGGCCCCTTACCGTCGATCGGGTTGCCGAGCGCGTCCACGACCCGCCCGAGAAGCGCCTCGCCCACCGGCACGTCCACGATGGAGTTGGTGCGCTTGACGGTGTCGCCTTCCCTGATGTCCCGGTCCGAACCGAAGATCACGACCCCGACGTTGTCGGTCTCGAGGTTCAGGGCCATGCCCATGATCCCGCCCGGAAACTCGACCATCTCGCCGGCCTGCACGCTGTCGAGGCCGTAGACGCGGGCG
Organism: Paracoccaceae bacterium; assembly: GCA_015487335.1. Classification (GTDB taxonomy): domain Bacteria; phylum Pseudomonadota; class Alphaproteobacteria; order Rhodobacterales; family Rhodobacteraceae; genus S012-89. Next base: position 145 of record WFPZ01000090.1, on the reverse strand, counting down.
ATGCCGTCCCCGACCGACAACACGCGGCCCACCTCGGAGACTTCGGCCTCCTGGCCAAAGTTCTTGATCTGCTCCTTGAGGATCGCAGAAATTTCGGCTGCCTGGATTCCCATTATCCGACCTCTTTCATTGCATTCTGGAGGTT
>WFPZ01000089.1 GCA_015487335.1 Paracoccaceae bacterium | reverse complement strand
GGGCTACCGCATCGACATCAACAGGAAGCAGGGCGAGCGGATTTCCGACATGACGCTTCTGAATACCGGCGAGCCGATCGACCCGGCGAAGACCTACATCGTCGCCGGCTGGGCCAGCGTGAACCAGGGCACCGAGGGGCCGCCGGTGTGGGAGCTGGTGGAAAACCACATTCGCCGCCAGGGCACGGTTTCCATCGAGCCCAACAAGAGCGTCAAGGTGGTCGGGGCATAGGAGGGTCCGGCCCGGGGTGCGCGGGCCCGCTGCAGGAGAGGGAGACATCCGCGATGTCCGGTTCCGACGGCAAGACAGGCGCAACCCGGCGTGGTTTCCTCAAGGGCGCCCTGGCCGCCGGGGCGGGGGCGGTCTCGGCCGGCGGCGCGGAGGCCGCCGGCGGCGACCCGGCGATCACCGAATTGCAGCCCTGGATGCGCGAATTCGGCCCCGGCGTCGATGCCAGCCCCTACGGCGTGCCCTCCGAGCACGAAAGCCACGTGCGCCGGCGTTACGTGGAGTGGCTGCGCCCCGATACCATCTCGGCGGTCAACTTCACGCCGATCCACCAGCTTGACGGGATCATCACCCCCAACGGGCTGTGCTTCGAGCGCCACCACTCGGGCGTGGCGCAGATCGACCCGGCCAGGCACCGGCTGATGATCAACGGGCTGGTGGAGCGGCCGCTGGTCTTCACCATGGAGGATCTGAAGCGCTTTCCGCGCGAAAACCGCATCTATTTTCTCGAATGTGCCGCCAATTCCGGAATGGAATGGCGCGGGCCGCAGCTCAACGGCTGCCAGTTCACCCACGGGATGATCCACAACCTGATGTATACCGGCATCCCGCTCAGCCATGTGCTGAACGAGGCGGGGCTGAAGCCCGGCGCGAAATGGCTGCTGGCCGAAGGCGCCGATGCGGCGGCCATGACCCGCTCGATCCCGCTGGAAAAGGCGCTGGACGACTGCATGCTGGCCTTCGCCATGAACGGCGAGGCGCTGCGCCCCGAACAGGGCTACCCGCTGCGCCTGGTGGTGCCGGGCTGGGAAGGCAACATGTGGATCAAGTGGCTGCGCCGCATCGAGGTGGGCGACAGGCCCTGGCACCAGCGCGAGGAGACCTCGAAATACACCGACCTGCTGGGCGACGGCCGCACCCGGCGCTTCACCTTCGAGATGGATGCCAAGTCGGTGATCACCAGCCCTTCGCCGCAGGCCCCGATCACCCACGGCCCTGGCCCCACGGTCATCACCGGCATCGCCTGGTCGGGGCGGGGCACCATCGCCCGGGTCGACGTGACGCTGGACGGCGGCATCAACTGGCAGCCTGCACGCCTCTCGGGGCCGAGTTTCGACAAGTCGATGCACCGCTTCTACTTCGAGTTCGACTGGGACGGCCGGCCGATGCTGCTGCAAAGCCGCGCCATCGACAGCACCGGCTACGTGCAGCCCACCAAGGATGCGCTGCGGGCGGTGCGCGGGGTCAGCTCGGGCTATCACAACAACGGCATCCAGACCTGGGCGATCGATTCGGACGGGAGGGCGGAAAATGTCGAGATTACATGATGTTGCCTGGCTTTTCTCATGCATTTTCCTGCTGACCGCCGCCGCGCCTGCGCAGGAGGCCGGCCCGCTCGGCCTTGGCCGCCCGGCCACGCCCGACGAACTGGCCGCCTGGGACATCGACGTCCGCCCCGACGGCAAGGGCCTGCCCGAGGGCCGGGGCGACGTGCTCACCGGCGAAGAGCTCTACACCGAGCTGTGCGCCGCCTGCCACGGCGATTTCGGCGAGGGCTCCGGGCGGCTGCCGGCGCTGGCCGGCGGCGAGGGCACGCTCACCGACGAATTTCCGGTGAAGACCGTCGGCTCCTTCTGGCCCTATCTCTCCACCGTCTGGGATTACGTGCACCGCACCATGCCCTACGGCAATTCCCAGTCGCTCAGCGATGACGAGGTTTACGCGCTGACCGCCTATATCCTCTATCTCAACGATCTGGTGGACGAGGATTTCGAACTTTCGCGCGAGAACCTGCCCGCCATCCGCCTGCCCAACGAGGGCGGTTTCATCATGGACGACCGGGCCGAGACGGAGCTGCCGGCCTTTTCCGCCGAGCCCTGCATGGAAAACTGCAAGGACAGGGTGGAGATCACCGCCCGCGCCGGGGCGCTCGATGTCACCCCCGGAGCGGAGGAGCAATAGCGCGGGGCCGCGCGGCGTGCATCATTGCCCGCCCCGGCCCGGTGCGGGAAACTGCAGATACGGATGACGAGGAGGAGCTGTCATGAAATTCCTGATCTCCTGGGCGAGCGCCCTGATGCTGGCCTTTCCCGCCCTGGCCGAGGGCGTGACCACCTACCCCTTCGAGGGCGATTTCGACGATGCCACCTTCGCGGTGGAAAGCGCCATCATCGACCGCGGGCTGGTGATCGACTATGTCAGCAAGGTGGGCAACATGCTCAACCGCACCGGTGCCGACGTGGGCTCGGACGTCAAGATCTTCGACAACGCCAATGTCTACCTGTTCTGCTCGGCGGTGATCTCGCGCAGGATGATGGAGGCCGATCCGATGAACATCGCCTACTGTCCCTACGGCATCTTCGTTGCCGATCAGGGCGGCAAGGTGGTGATCGGCTACCGCGATCAGCCCGAAGGGGTGATGCAGGAAGTCCAGAAACTGCTGGACGAGATTGCGCGCGAGGCCGCGGAGCAGTAAAACGCCCGTGCCCCGGCCTTCCGCCGGGGAGGGGAGCGCGCATGCAGGACTGGATCGAGCGGTTCGAAGGGCTGAAGCGGCTGGACGAGCGGCTCAAGCGAAAGCTGACGTCGCAAAGCCGGATCATCACGCTGAAGAAGGGCTCGGTGGTGTTCGGCCCCGGGGCCTCGCCCGAGAACCTGCTGCTGCTGCTCGACGGCACGGTGCGGGTGCAGCAGCACTCGGACGGGGGGCGCGAGATCGTGCTCTACCGGGTACAGGCGGGCGAAAGCTGCGTGCTGACCACCGCCGCGCTGCTGGCCTATGACGACCATTCGGCGGAAGGCATCGCCGAGACGGACGTGCGCGCCGCGGCCATCCCGCGGATGGTGTTCGACGACCTGATCGCCACCTCGCCCGAGTTTCGCGAATTCGTGTTCAAGAGCTATTCGCGCCGCATCACCGACCTGTTCTACGTGATCGACGAGCTGGCGTTTCGCCGGGTCGATATCCGCCTGGCCCAGAAGCTGCTGGACCTGCAGGACAGGGAGGGCGTGGTGCGCGCCACCCACCAGCAGCTGGCCGCCGAACTGGGCACCGCGCGCGAGGTGATCTCGCGCCAGCTGCAGGAATTCCAGCGCCGCGGCTGGGTGAAGCTTTCGCGCGGCGAGGTGAAGATCGAGAACGAGAACGCGCTGCGCGACCTGGTGGTGGTGGTCTAGGTCCGACGCAGAAAAGGGTGCTGCCGCCCCCTGCGGGCCTGCCGGCCCGCCATCGCGGACGCGTCTCCGGCAGAAGGGGCAGCCGGCAAGGCGGCGGGGGCCGGACTCACGCGCTCGTGTTCCAAAAAGTGGCGCCTTTTGTGACATTCTCACGGACGCGGCGTGCCGGGCTCCCTATCTAGGGGGCAATCGACGAGAGCGGACGCGCGAACGCCCCCTGCCTGCATGGTTGCATTCCCGCCTCCCCGGCTGCTTCCGCCTCTCGGCCAACCGGAAAGGAACATCAAGATGCGTGACTATGCGACAGACATGACGGTGAAACCCGAGGTCCAGGCCTTCTTCGACGAGGCCACCAACACCATTTCCTACGTGGTCAAGGACCCCAATTCCAACGCCTGCGCGGTGATCGACTCGGTGATGGACATCGATTACGCCGCCGGTCGGATCACCTACGAGCATGCCGATCAGATGATCGACTACATCCGCAAGAACGGCCTCGAGCTGGAGTGGATCATCGAGACCCACGTGCATGCCGACCACCTCTCGGCCGCGCCCTACATCCAGCAGCAGCTGGGCGGCAAGATCGGCATCGGCGAGAACATCACCATCGTGCAGGACGTCTTCGGCAAGATCTTCAACGAAGGCACCGAATGGAAGCGCGACGGCAGCGAGTTCGACAAGCTGTTCAAGGATGGCGACACCTACCAGATCGGCACCATGAAGGCGGTGGCCATGCATACCCCCGGCCATACCCCCGCCTGCATGACGCATATCATCGGTGATGCGGCCTTCGTGGGCGACACCCTGTTCATGCCCGACGGCGGCTCGGCGCGTGCCGACTTCCCCGGCGGCGATGCCGGCCAGCTCTACGACAGCATCCAGAAGATCCTGGCGCTGCCCGACGAGACCCGCCTGTTCATGTGCCACGATTACGGCCCCAACGGCCGCGACATCCAGTGGGAGACCACCGTTGCCGAAGAGCGTGAGCACAACATCCACGTGGGCAAGGGCAAGACCCGCGAGGACTTCATCAAGTTCCGCACCGAGCGCGATGCCCAGCTGGCCATGCCCCGGCTGATCATCCCCTCGATCCAGGTGAACATGAAGGCCGGCAAGCTGCCCGAGCCCGACGACAGCGGAACCCGGATGCTGAAAGTGCCGCTGAACAAGCTGTGAGAAAACGGGACATTCAGGAAAGAGAAGGCGGACGACAATGAACATACAGCAGATTGGTGAAGATTTCTTCATCTCGGGTCAGATACACCCGGAGAACATGCGCGAGCTGGCCGCCCGCGGCATCCGGGGGATCATCTGCAACCGCCCCGACAACGAGCAGTGGGGCCAGCCCGACTTCTCGACCATCCGGGCCGCGGCGCAGATGGCCGGGATCGAGGCCCGCTACGTGCCCATCACCCACGGGCGGGTCACGCCGTCCGACGAGGCGGCCTTCCGCGAGGCGCTCAACAGCCTGCCCAAGCCGGTGCTCGGCTACTGCCGCTCGGGTGCGCGCTCGGCCTCGATGTACGGGGCGGTGGCGCAACGGGCCGCGTGATGTTCGCCCGCGACAAGTGAAACCGAGCCCCCGGGGAAGCCTCCGGGGGCTTGTGATTTGAGGGACAGTAAAGATGAAACCCGCCATCCCCCGCCTCGCCCGCTACCTGCCGATCCTCGACTGGGGCCGCAGTTATGGCCGCGACACCTTCACCAGCGACATGGTCGCGGCGGTGATCGTCACCATCATGCTGATCCCGCAGTCGCTGGCCTATGCCCTGCTGGCCGGGCTGCCCGCCGAGATGGGGCTTTATGCCTCGATCCTGCCGCTGGTGGCCTATGCCATCTTCGGCACCTCGCGGGCGCTGGCGGTGGGGCCGGTGGCGGTGGTCTCCCTGATGACGGCCGCGGCGATCGGCAAGCTGGGCCTCGCCAGCCCGGCCGAATATGCCGCCGCCGCCATCGTGCTGGCCTTCCTTTCGGGGCTGGTGCTGCTGGCGCTGGGCGTCTTCCGGCTGGGCTTTCTGGCCAATTTCCTCAGCCATCCGGTGATTGCCGGCTTCATCACCGCTTCGGGGATCCTGATTGCCACCAGCCAGCTCAAGCATATCCTCGGCATCAGCGCCTCGGGGCAGAACCTGGTGGAGATCGTGGGCTCTCTGCTTGAGAACCTCGGCCAGATCAACCTGCCCACCGCGGTGGTCGGTGCGGCCTCGGTGGCCTTTCTGTTCTGGGTGCGCAAGGGGCTGAAGCCGCTTCTGCGTGCCGCCGGCATGGGCCCGCGCCTGGCCGACCTTCTGACCAAGGCCGGCCCGGTGGCGGCGGTGGCGGTGACCACGCTCGTCACCTGGGCCTTCGGCCTGCACGAGCGCGGCGTGGCCATCGTGGGCACCATCCCCCAGGGGCTGCCGCCGCTCACCCTGCCGCGGTTCGACTGGGAACTGTGGAGCTCGCTGTTCGGCTCGGCGGTGCTGATCTCGATCATCGGTTTCGTCGAGAGCGTATCGGTGGCCCAGACGCTTGCCGCCAAGCGCCGCCAGCGCATCGACCCCGATCAGGAGCTGATCGGCCTGGGTGCGTCCAACATCGCGGCCTCGGTCTCGGGCGGCTACCCGGTGACCGGCGGTTTCGCCCGCTCGGTCGTCAATTTCGACGCAGGCGCCGAAACCCCCGCCGCCGGCGCCTTCACCGCCGTGGGCATCGCGCTGGCCGCGCTGTTTCTCACTCCGCTGCTCTTCTTCCTGCCCAAGGCCACGCTGGCGGCCACGATCATCGTCGCCGTGCTCTCGCTGGTGGATTTCCGCATCCTGCGCCACACCTGGAACTACAAGCGGGCCGATTTCGCCGCGGTTTCCGCCACCATCGCCCTGACCCTGATCTTCGGGGTGGAAACCGGGGTGTCCGCCGGGGTTCTGCTTTCGATCCTGCTCTATCTCTATCGCTCCTCGCGTCCGCATGTGGCCGAGGTGGGGCTGGTGCCCGGCACCGAGCATTTCCGCAACATAAAGCGCCATCAGGTGCGCACCGTTCCTTCGCTGGTGACCCTGCGCATCGACGAAAACCTCTATTTCGCCAATGCCCGCTTCCTCGAGGACTACATCCTCAACCGGGTGGTCGAGGACAGGGCGGTGCGTGACGTGGTGCTGATGTGCTCGGCGGTGAACGAGATCGACACCTCGGCGCTGGAAAGCCTCGAGGCGATCAACCACCGCCTGCGGGAGATGGGCATCCGGCTGCACCTCTCCGAGGTCAAGGGCCCGGTGATGGACCGCCTGCAGCGCACCGATTTCCTGGAGCATCTCACCGGGCAGGTGTTCCTCTCGCAATACGCCGCCTGGCGGGCACTGAACGGGGAAGACGCGGGCGAGCCGGGCCGGGAGGCGGGCCCGCGCGCCGTTCCCGCTTGATCTGGCGGCCCCGCGCCCCCATCAAGGGCGGGCAAGCCGCGGGAGAAGAGACATGGGCCGGCGCAGGGCCGAAATGCCGCCAACGCTGAGCGGGCTGCTTGAGGCCCTGCTGGCGGCCGCAGACGGGCAGGAGCTGACGCTCGGCCGGCTGTTTGCGATGATGAACGCCCGCGGCCTGGCCGCGGCCATGCTGGTGCCCACGCTGCTGATGCTGATGCCCTTCGGGCTGTTTCCAGGCTCCAACGCCCTGCTCGGGCTGGTCATGGCCTTCGTGGCCGGCCATATCGCGCTGGGCCTTCGCAACCTGTGGCTGCCGCGGCGGCTGCGGCAGGTCGCGCTCTCGGGGCGGCTGATGCGCCGCGGCCTGCGCCGTCTCCTGCCGCTGGCGGCCTGGCTCGATGCCCACACCGGCCGGCGGCTGGTCCTGCTGGCCGAGGGAGAGGCCGCCACCCGCCTGGCGGGGCTGGTGATGCTGGGGCTCAGCCTGTTTGCCGCCATCGCCGGGCTGATCCCCGGTATTCCCACCCTGGTTTCGGCGGTGGTGCTGCTGCTGGCGCTGGGGCTTTTGTTGCGCGACGGGGTGGTCATGGCGGTGGGCTACGGCGCCACGCTGGCCGCGGTGGCGGGCGTGGCGGCACTCTGGTCCGGGGCGTAACTGAACGGACATTCAATTTTTTGCCGTGCCCCCCTTCCGCCAGCCTGCGCAATGGGTCTAACCTGCCCGCGAAGATCGGGAAACGAGCGGAGGAAAGAATGCAGATATCATCGCAGACAGGGGCCGTGGTTACCGGAGGCGCTTCGGGGCTGGGGGCGGCGGTGGCGCGCGACCTTGCCGCAAGGGGCGCCCATGTCACCATCTTCGACCGCAACGCCGAGGCCGGCCGGGCGCTGGCCGAAGAGATCGGCGGCAGCTTCCGCGAGGTTGACGTGAGCGATGACGAAAGCGTCGCGGCCGGGTTTGCCGAAGCCCGCCCCGCGCCGCTGCGCATCCTCGTCAACTGCGCCGGTATCGGGCCGGCCGCGAAAACCGTCTCGCGCGGGGAGCCCCACGATGCGGCGCTGTTTGCCAGGGTCATCGGCGTGAACCTGATCGGCAGCTTTCACTGCGCTGCCCGGGCGGCGGCGATCATGGCGGCCTCCGAGCCGGTCGGCGAGGACGGCGAGCGCGGGGTGATCATCTCCACCGCCTCGGTTGCCGCCTTCGAGGGGCAGGTGGGGCAGGTGGCCTATTCGGCCTCAAAGGGGGGCATCGTCGGCATGACCCTGCCGATGGCGCGCGATCTCGCCCAGCACGGCATCCGGGTGGTCACCATCGCGCCGGGCCTGTTCCGCACCCCGCTGCTGCAGGGCCTGCCCGAGGAGGTGCAGGAAAGCCTCGGCGCCCAGGTGCCCTTCCCCTCGCGGCTGGGCGATCCGGCGGAATATGCCGCCCTGGCCCGTCACATCGTGGAAAATCCGATGCTGAACGGCGAGGTGATCCGCCTTGACGGCGCCATTCGCATGGCCCCGCGCTGATCTCCTCGTCCGGTGGTGGAAGGGCCGCGCCGGTCAGCCGACGAAGGCCTTTTCCACCACGTATTCGGCCGGGTCCGAGTTGGCCCCCTCGCGCAGGCCGTAGCCTTCGAGGATTTCCTTCATGTCCATGTTGAAGGCCAGCGAGCCGCAGACCATGGCGCGGTCGGTCTCGGGGCTGATGCCGTCGATTCCGAGATCGGCAAAGACCTTGCCGGACTTGAGGTTGTCGGTGATCCGGCCCATGCGCTCGCTTTTCTCGCGGGTGGTGGTGGGGTAGTAGCGCAGCTTGCCTTCCACGAATTCGCCGATCAGCGGATCGTCGGGAAGCGAGGCGACCAGCTGGCGGCCGTATTCCAGATCGGCCACCTCGCGGCAGGTGTGCATCATGATCACCTCGTCGTAGCGCTCGTAGGTGTCGGGGTCGCGCATCAGGCTGGCGAAGGGGGCGATGCCGGTGCCGGTGGCGAAGAACCACAGCCGCTTGCCCGGCAAGAGCGCATCGAGCACCAGCGTGCCCACCGGCTTGGGCCGCAGGATGATCTGGTCGCCCGGCTTGATGTGCTGCAGCCGCGAGGTGAGCGGGCCGTCGGGCACCTTGATCGAGTAGAATTCCAGCTCGTCGTCCCAGGCCGGCGAGGCGATGGAATAGGCGCGCAGGATCGGCTTGCCGTTGTCGTCCGGCAGGCCGATCATCACGAACTCGCCCGAGCGGAAGCGCAAGCTGCGCGGGCGCGTCACCCGGAAGGAGAACAGCCGATCCGTCCAGTGCTTGACCTCGGTCACGGTCTGGGCGTCGGGAATGGCGGGAGCGGGCGCTTTCGCGGCTGCGGCTTTGTTCACGGCTCTGAGATCATTCATGCTGTTGATACGCGGGCCGGCGGCCCGCGCCCTGTCTAGTGGTGTTTGCCGGGAGATTGAAGCCTAAAACCCTTCGCGCAGACGCGACTGATAGTCCCCCTGTTGCCAGTCTGCACGGGCCAGCCAGTGCTCCTGCGGCTGGCGCTCGGCCAGATCGGCGGCGATTTCCACCTCGTCGAACCCCGAACGCCGGGCCATGGCATACTGATCGGCGATCAGATGTCCGCCCGCGCGCAGCCGCCCGCGATAGCCCATGCGCCGCAACTGCCGGGCTATGGTAAAGCCGCGCCCGTCGGAGAAGGCGGGGAAATTCACCCGGATCATCGCCAGCGCCTCGAGATGGCCGGCCAGCTGGCCGAGATCCGTCTCGGGGCCGATGTCGAGCGCGGCCCCCCGGCCGGCCCGCTCCAGGGCCTCGGGGGTGAGCCAGGGGCCGGTCCAGTCATCGCTGGCAAAGCCGGTGTCGGTGACGATCACCGTCTTCGGCGCCGGCCCGGGCACCGCCCTGCCGCCGAGGAAGTGGATGCCGCACTCTTCCTTATCGGAGCCGCGCCAGCGCCCGGCGCGAGGGGGCTCGCTCTCGCCCGCCGGCGTGGTGCAGACGCGGCAGCCGATCGAGGGGTAGCCGCGGCCAACCAGCGGGTGCCGCGGCAGGCGGTTGTTGACGATGTAGTCCTGCACGTCCCGGGGCGACCAGTGCGCCAGCGGGTTGATCTTGATGCGCCTGCCGCCCTCGTCCTCGAAGAGCTCCAGCGCGGCGCGGGCCTTGCCCTGAAAGCGCTTGCGCCCGGTGATCCAGGCGTCGAACCCCTCCAGCGCGCGTGCCAGCGGCTCGGACTTGCGCAGGGCGCAGCAGGCGTCCGGGTCGGAGCGGTAGAGCAGCGCGTCGGGGTCGCGGGCGAACAGAGCCTCGCGGTCGGGGCGGATGACGCGTACGTCACCGAGCCCCAGCCTTTCGCTCACCGCGCGCTGATAGGCGAGCGTTTCGGGAAACAGCATCTCGGTGTCGAGGAAGATCACCGGCAGCGAACGGTCGATGGTGGAGACCAGATGCAGCAGCACCACCGATTCGGCTCCGAAGCTGGAGACCAGCGCCACCGGCCCGACCAGCGGGTCGTTCAGCGCATGTTCCAGCACGGCCGCTGCGGAATGATGGCGGTAGCGGCGGTTGAGCTCCGCCACGCGTTCGCGGATCGGGGGAAGGGGGGCTTCAAGCGGCATCGGCCTTGTCCTTGCTTGGGTAGAGGGCGGCGCGGAAGGGCGCGCCCCCGAGGCGGCGGAAGGTTTCGATGAAGGTCTCGCGCCGGTCGCGGCGCAATTGCAGATAGGCCCGCAGCAGCCGTTCCACGGCGGGCACGATCTCGTCATGGGCAAAGCCCGGCCCGGCGCGCTTGCCGATGGCGAAGGTCTCGGTGCCGTCGCCGCCCAGGGTGATCTGGTAGTTCTCCACCCCGGCGCGGTCGAGGCCGAGAATGCCGATGTGGCCCACGTGGTGGTGGCCGCAGGCGTTGATGCAGCCGGAGATGCGGATCTTCAGCGGGCCGATCTCGTGCTCCAGCTTCAGCTCGCCTATGCGCGCGGCGATGCCCCGGGCCACCGGAATCGAACGGGCCGTGGCCAGGGCGCAGTAATCCATGCCGGGGCAGGCGATGATGTCGGAGGCCAGCCCGATGTTGGCGGTGGCCAGCCCCGCGCCCCTGAGCGCCGCGTGCAGCGCCGGCAGGTCGGCGCGGTGCACGTGGGGCAGGATGATGTTCTGCTCGTGGCTGATGCGCAGCTCGTCATGGCCGTATTTCCCGGCCAGGTCGGCCAGAAGCCGCATCTGCGCCGAGGTGGCATCCCCCGGCGTGGCGCCGGGCGCCTTGAGCGAGACCGTGACGATGGCGTGGTCGGCCCGGCGGTGGGGGGTGAGGTTGGTGTCGGTCCAGGCGCGGAACACCGGATCGGCGGCGCGCGCCGCCTCGTAGGGAGCGAGGGGCTTTTCCTCGAAGGGCGGCGGGGCGAACTGGCGCCGGATCCGCGCAAGCATCTGCCGGTCGGTGCCGCGGAACTCGCGCCGCAGCTGCGCGAAGCGCTCCTCGATCCGGGCGGTCAGGGCCTCGGGGCCGTGTTCCAGGAGGGTGATCTTGATGCGCGCCTTGTACTTGTTGTCGCGCCGGCCCAGCATGTTGTAGGTGCTGACGATGGCTTCGACATAGGGCAGCAGGTCGGCTGCGGGAAGGAACGGGCGGATCACCCGGCCCGCCACCGGGGTGCGGCCCAGCCCGCCGCCCACGCTGACCTCGAAGCCGCTTTCGCCGCCGGGGCCGCGCACCATCCGCAGCCCGATATCGTTGGCGCGCGTCACCGCCCGGTCGTGCGGGCTGCCGGTGATGGCAATCTTGAACTTGCGCGGCAGGAACTGGAATTCGGGGTGGTCGGTGGACCACTGGCGCAGCAGCTCGGCATGAGGCCGGGGGTCCTCGATCTCGTCCGCGGCGGCGCCGGCGAAATGGTCGGCGGTGACGTTGCGGATGGTATTGCCCGAGGTCTGGATGGCATGCATGCCCACCTCGGCCAGCGCCTCCAGCATGTCGGGCACGTCGCTGAGCCGCGGCCAGTTGAACTGCACGTTCTGGCGTGTGGTGAAATGGCCATAGCCCTTGTCCCAGCGCTCGGCGATCATTGCCAGCTGGCGCATCTGGCGGCCGTTCAGCGTGCCGTAGGGGATGGCCACCCGCAGCATGTAGCCGTGCAGCTGCAGGTAGAGCCCGTTCAACAGCCGCAGCGGGCGGAATTCCTCCTCGGTGAGCGCGCCTTCGAGGCGCCGCTCCACCTGAGCGCGGAACCGGGCCACGCGGGCGCGCACGAAATCCGCGTCGAAATCGTCGTATTCATACATGGAGGCCGTGCTCCTGCTTGCCGTGCGGATAGTTGGAGGGGCCGCGGGCGCGGATGGCGTCGCGCAGCCGCACCGGTTCGGGGCCGTTCTCGCCCATCCGGGCCTCGGCCAGGCAGGCGCCCACCACATGCGGCTGGGAAAGCGCGTGCAGCAGGCGCAGCCGGGCGCGGGCCTCGTCCTCGATCAGCTCGGCCTCGCGGTGATCGCGCGACCAGATGTCGTCGGCGGTGAGAAAGATCACGTCGCCTTCTTCAAGTGCATTGGCGGTGACGATCTTGGGTGTGAAGCGGCGGCTCATCGGTTTGTCTTCCCGGGTCGGGCAGTTGAACTTTCCTCTTGAATATAGAACATCGTTCCTGATATTCGCCACATGTCCCGAAAAATAAGGACATCCGTTCCAATTATGCCGGGTAGAAGCCGCGCTGTTCCATCAAACGGGAGCCAGAAGAATGTCAGTCCGCCTCGACGCCATAGACCGGAAAATCCTTGTCGAGCTGCAGCGCGACGCCAGCCAGTCGCTCGACGAGATCGCCGGCAAGGTCGGCTCTTCCAAGACCCCGGTCTGGAACCGGATTCGCAAGATGAAGGAGGCCGGGGTGATCGGCCCGCAGACGGTGGTCGTCAACGCCGAGGCGCTGGGATTCGAGGCCTGCTTCTTCGTGCTGATCCGCACCTCCGAGCACGATGCCGCGTGGCAGGCGGCCTTTCTCGAGGCGGTCAGGAAGCGCCCCGAGGTGCTGGAGGCCCACCGGCTGGCCGGCGAGATCGACTATATCCTGAAGGTGAGGGTGAAGAACGCCCGCGCCTATGACGATTTCTACCAGGCGCTGATCAGCCAGGTGAAAATCTACAACGTCACGGCGCTGCTCTCGATGGAGGAGATCAAGTTCACCACCGTCCTGCCGATCGAGGCCTGAGCCCGGGCGCGGGGCGCGCGAAAAGGGGCCGGAAAGGCGGAAGCTCAGCCCCGCAGGTGCAGCGCCTCGAGCCCGTGGAAGTGGTAGCTGGGCGCGTAGCGCGGGGCTTGCGCGATTTCCAGGCCGGGCAGGCGGGCAAACAGGATCGGCAGGGCGCATTGCAGCTCCAGCCGGGCCAGCGGCGCGCCGATGCAGAAATGCACCCCGGCGCCGAAGGCGAGGTTGGTCTGCACCGGACGGGCCGGATCGAAGATCTCGGGCCGGTCCCAGCGGCTGGGGTCGCGGTTGGCCGCCCCCAGCAGGCAGGCCACCTTCTGCCCCTTGCGGATCACGTGGCGGCCCACCTCCACGTCTTCGTAGGCCCAGCGCTGGAACATGTGCAGCGGCGGGTCGAAGCGCAGGGTTTCCTCCACCGTGGCCTCGATGCGCCCGGGGATAAGCGCCTGCGCCCCGGCGCCGCTTTCCAGCAGAGCCTTCACCGCGTTGCCGAAACTGTGCACCGTGGCCTCGTGCCCGGCATTGAGCAGCAGGATGCAGGTGGTGATCAGCTCTTCGCGGCTGAGCCTGTCGCCGTCCTGCTCGGCAGCGATCAGACGGGTGATCAGATCCTGCGCCGGGCGGGCGCGGCGGTAATCGACATATTCGCCGATGAAGGCGGAAAATTCCGCCGCCGCGCGCGCGGCCGCCACCTCCATCTCGTGGTCGCGGCGGGCCTGATACATGCCGACCATGGCGTGCGACCAGGCCAGCAGATCGTCGCTGCGTTCTTCCGGCACGCCCAGCAGCCGGGCGATGGCGGTCACCGCAAGGGGCTGGGCGAACTCTTCGATCAGGTCGAAGCTGCGCCCCTCGAGCCCGTCGATCAGCTGGTGCGTCAGGGCGGCGATCTGCGGCTCCAGCGCCATGATCCGCCGCGAGGTAAAGGCGCGCAGCACCAGCGCACGCAGCCGGGTGTGGCGCGGGGGCTCCAGCTCGAGCATCGAGTGTTCCTCGACGGCCCAGAAACAGGCCTGGTGGGGCGGCTTGTCCGGCTCCTGGCCCGGTGGCGGCTGGCGGCCGAAGCGGCGGTCGCGCAGGATGGCCCAGTTGGCGGCGTAGGACAGGGCGCAGGGCAGGCCGTATTCCTCCCAGAAGAACATGGCACCGGCCTGCTGGCGGGCGCGTTCATAGAAGGCGTAGGGGTTCTGGACGAAGGCGTCCTCGGTCGGGGACTGAGAGAGTGTTTCCATCGGTTTTCGCGCGCTTGTTCCGGCGGCAGTCTGCCCAAACGGCCCCGGTCTTTGCAAGCGCCGGTTTCCAGGCTCTGGCCGCGCGCTGTCGGATGCTCGAAACATCAGCCGCTTCGGGCGGAAGAGGGCCTCTTTCCAGGCGTCCTGCACGGCTGGGATGAAAAGGGGCTGGCCCTTGCGGATTTGGCGGGCTTTCTGCAGGCGGCTTGCAACCCCTTGAAATGGCGCGCCATTCCTGCGGGGCTGCTGATGGCCGGACAGGAACCTGCCAAACCGGTGGTTGCGGATCGGTGGCGCCAGAGCCTAGACTGCCCGGCCATGAGGGGCGCGTTCTTCCGGCGCACGGCGGCGGCCGTGCTGTTTCTGCTCGGCGTGGCGGCAATCGCCGCCGGGGTGGGGTGGTATGCCTTCGACGCCGCCCTCGACGGGCTGGCCGAGCGCGGGCGCGCCGATCTGGCCCTGGCCGCCGACCGGCTGGCCGCCCAGCTGCAGCGCTATCGCGAGGTGGCGGTGTTCCTCTCCGATCACCCGGCGCTCACGGCGCTGGTGCTGGAGGGCGGGCCGGGCGAGGCGGCCGAGGCGCTGTTGCGCGAGACCGCCGACAAGACCGGGGCGGCAGGAATGATGGTTCTCGACTCGGAAGGCCGGGCGCTGGCCGCGGTGGGGGCCGGGCGGGGCGATGCCGGCCTGGCTCCGGCCTTCGCCCGCGCCATGACCGGCGCGCTGGGGGTGGCCCATTACGTGGATGAGCGGCAGCGGCGGCTCTATGTCTATTCGGCCCCCGTGTTCGAGCCCGGCGGCCCGGCGCGCGGGGCGATCGTGGTGGCGCTGGACCTGGCCGAGATCGAGGTGAGCTGGCCGGCCAGCCCCTCGCCCGTCTTCTTCACCGACGAGGCGGGCATCGTCTTTGCCACCAACCGCTCGGATCTGGTGCTGGCCGTGCGCGGTGGCCCGGTGGAGGCGCCCTACCTGCGCGCCTTCCCGCCGGTGCGCAAGAGCGTGGTCAACGGCTACGAGCTGTGGACCATGGAGGCCAGCCGCTACCTGCCGCGCCGGGCGCTGCACCTGGCCCAGGCGGTGCCGGTGATCGGGATGACGGGGGAGATCCTGCTTGACATCTCCTCGGCCCGGCGCATCGCGACGCTGCAGGCGGCGGTGGTGGCGGCGCTGTTCCTGGCCTTCGGGCTGGCGCTGTTCCTGGCCGCCGAGCGCCGCCGTGCCCTGGCCGAACGGCTGGCGGTGGAGGCGGCGGCCAACGCCGAACTGGAGGCCCGGGTGCAGGCCCGCACGCGCGAGCTTTCGCAGGCCAACATCACGCTGCAGCGCGAGGTGCGCGAGCGCGAGGAAACCGCCGCCGCCCTGCGCAAGGCCCAGGCCGAGCTGGTTCAGGCGGGCAAGCTTTCGGCGCTGGGGCAGATGTCGGCCGGGATCAGCCACGAGCTGAACCAGCCGCTGATGGCGATCCGCTCCTTCGCCGAGAACGCCGAGCGCTTTCTGGCCCGCGGCCGGCCCGAGATCGCGGCCGAGAACCTGCGCCGCATCTCCGACCTGGCCCGGCGCATGGGGCGCATCATCAAGAACCTGCGCGCCTTCGCCCGTCAGGAAAGCGAGACCATCACCGATGTCGATCTGGTGGCGGTGATCGAGGCGGTGCTGGAACTGGCCGGCCCCCGCCTGGCCGAGGCGGGCGTGGCGCTGCGCTGGTGCCCGCCGCCCGGCCCGGTGATGGCGCGCGGCGGCGATGTGCGGCTGCAGCAGGTGGTGATGAACCTGGTTTCCAACGCCATCGACGCGATGGTTGATTCGGAGGAAAAGGAAATAGAGATCAAGATAATGGAAGGCGACTCTCATGTGAGCATCGAGGTCAGCGACACCGGCCCCGGCATCGCCGAGCCCGACCGGATATTCGATCCGTTCTATTCCACCAAGGAGGTGGGCCAGGCCGAGGGCATGGGGCTGGGCCTGTCGATCTCCTACGGGCTGGTGCAGAGCTTCGGCGGCAACATCCGGGGCCGCAACCGCAAGGAGGGCGGCGCGGTGTTTGTCGTCGAGCTGGCCCGCAG
>WFPZ01000088.1 GCA_015487335.1 Paracoccaceae bacterium | reverse complement strand
GCCGCCGCCGATCACCAGTTCGCCCTTGTCGGACTGGCTGATGTAGCCATGCACGGTGTTGGCCATCACCACCACGTCGATCACCGGCTTGATCGGCTCGCTCACCAGCGCCTGCAGCGCCACGCTCTCGACCGGCAGGCGGAAGCCGGCCATCTCGGCCAGCCGCCCCGAATGGCCCGCCACCACGATCGCCAGCTTGCGGCAGCCGATGCGCCCGCGGCTGGTTTCCACCCCGCGCACCCTGCCCCCTTCCGAGACGATTCCCGTCACCTCGCATTTCTGGATGATGTGCATGCCCATGGCCGAGCAGGCCCGCGCATAGCCCCATGCCACCGCATCGTGTCGCGCGGTGCCGCCGCGCGGCTGCCACAGCGCCCCCAGCACCGGGTATCGAGGGCCCTCGATGGAGATGATCGGCACCAGTTCCTTCACCCGTTCGGGGCCGATGAACTCTGTCTTCACCCCCTGCAGCGCGTTGGCGTGCGCCGTGCGACGGTAGCCGCGCACCTCGTGCTCGGTCTGGGCCAGCATCATCACGCCCCGGGGGCTGAACATCACGTTGAAGTTCAGATCCCGGCTCATGGTCTCGTAAAGGGCGCGCGCCTTCTCGTAGATCGCGGCCGAGGCGTCCTGCAGGTAGTTGGAGCGGATGATGGTGGTGTTGCGCCCGGTATTGCCGCCGCCCAGCCAGCCCTTTTCAAGCACCGCCACGTCGGTGATTCCGTGGTTGCGGCCCAGGTAATAGGCGGTGGCCAGCCCATGCCCGCCGGCGCCGACGATCACAATTTCGTAATCGCTCCTGGGCTCGGGCGAGGCCCAGGCGCGCTCCCAGCCCTGGTGGTAGCGGGCCGCCTCGCGGGCGATGGCAAGGGCGGAATAGCGTTTCATCGGCGCGAATCCTTGGTTTCAAGGGCCTTTCCCCATGCCATGATACATGAAGCGGCCCGCCCGGTGTGCCAAGACACCGAGCGGCACTTGGCAAGGCAATAACGACATGGCCCGCGTGACATTGACGCAAACGCCACTGTTGGGCTTTTGCCCCGCGCCCCGACGCATTAGATGGAAGCGCGAAACATGGGGAAGATGCATGTCATTCTGGATTGTGGCAATCATTCTGGCGGTGGGTGTCAGCGGTTACCTGGCACTTGTTCTGGCACGGGCGCGCAAGGCAGCGGCCCCGGGCGAAGCCTTCGACATTCAGGTCTACCGCGACCAGCTCAAGGAGGTTGAGCGCGACCTCGCGCGCGGCCTGATCAGCGAGGCCGAAGCCGAGCAGGTGCGCACCGAGGTGTCGCGCCGTCTGCTGGAGGCCGACAAGGCCGCCGCACGCAAGAGCGCCGAGGGCGGCGAGGCCCGGACGCAATCGGCATTGCTGCCGGCACTCGTCATCGGGGTTCTGGTGGTGGCCGGTGCGGTTGTCACCTACCTCCAGATCGGTGCGCCGGGCTATCCCGACCTGCCGCTGGCAGAGCGGATCGCGGCCGCCGAAAAGGCCCGCGCCGAACGCCCGAGCCAGGCAGAGGCCGAAGAGCAGGCCGCCCCGAACATGCCCCAGGTGCAGGTCAACGAACGCCACGCCGAGCTGATGCAGCAGCTGCGCGAGGCGCTCCGGCAGCGCCCGGACGATCTCGAAGGCCATATACTCCTGGCGCGCAACGAGGCTGCGATCGGCAATTTCAAGGCCGCCTACGAGGCCCAGCAGCGGGTGATCGAGCTCAAGGGAGATCAGGCGACCGGAGAGGACTACTCGGCCCTGGCAGACATGATGATCCTGGCCGCGGGCGGCTATGTCTCGCCCGAGGCCGAGGCCGCACTGGTCAAGGCCCTCCAGCTCGACCCGAACGACGGGGCCGCGCAATACTACTCGGGGCTGATGTTCGCCCAGACCGGGCGGCCCGACGTGGCCTTCCGCATCTGGCGCGACCTGCTCGAAGCGAGCCCGCCCGACGCCCCCTGGGTTTCGCCGATCCGCGAACAGATCCTCATCGTCGCCCAGGATGCTGGCGTGCGTTATGAACTTCCCCCCGTGGAAGGCTCCGGCGCCGGACCCATCGCGCCCGGCGGGCCCTCGGCCGAAGATATCGCCGCGGCACAGGACATGAGCCCCGAAGAACGCCAGCAGATGGTCAGCTCGATGGTCAACCGGCTGGCGCGGCGCCTGGCCACCGAGGGCGGAACCGCCGACGAATGGGCAAGGCTGATCCGTGCGCTTGGCGTTCTGGGCGAAACCGGACGCGCCCAGGCGATCTGGACGGAGGCCAAGGCCGTGTTTGCCAACACGCCCGAAAAGCTGGCGATCATCCGCGACGCGGCCCGTCAGGCCGGCATTCTGGCACAGTGATCCTCGAGAAGATCGACGCCCTCGCCGCCGCCCTGCCCCCGGGCAGGGCGGTCGCCGGGCTCGATCTGGGCGAAAAGACCATCGGGGTGGCGGTCTCGGACCGGATGCTGAGCGTGGCCAGCCCGCTGGAAACCATCCGCCGCCGCAAGTTCGGCCTCGATGCCGCCCGCCTGCTGGAGATCGCCCGCACGCGCGAACTGGGCGGCTTCATCCTCGGCCTGCCCTACAACATGGACGGCTCGGAAGGCCCCCGCTGCCAGTCCACGCGCGCCTTTGCCCGCAACCTCTCGCGCCTGACCGACCTGCCGATCGGCTTCTGGGACGAGCGGCTTTCCACCGTGGCCGCCGAACGGGCGCTGCTGGAGGCCGATACTTCGAGAAAACGCCGCAGCGAGGTGATAGACCACGTCGCCGCCGCCTATATCCTCCAGGGCGCGCTGGACCGTCTCCGCCACCTGAGGAACGCCCCGTGAAGGAAGAGCCCTGGAGCCGCGATGAACCCGAAAGCCCCTGCGTGCGCCTGTGCGTGATCCACGAGGAAAGCGGGCTGTGCCTGGGCTGCCACCGCACCCGCGACGAGATCGCCCGCTGGTCCGCGATGGGGGCTGACGAACGCGCCGCGATCCTGGACGAGCTGCCAGGCCGGGCCAGCCGCCTTCCCCGGCGCCGCAGCGGACGCCGGACGCGCAGATCCGCACCGGGCTGATCCTCTCCTTCAACGCCTTGCAAGTATCCCAGTCCGTCTTCGACGTGTCATGATGACTGCGGGAAAGTGCCTCCGGCGGGAGTATTTCGGCAAGGTGAAGAGAGGCTGCCTCCTGCCCCCGCCGCCTGGACGGTTGAACCCGCGCCATGGTGCGCTAAACAGAAGGAAGCTTGAGGAGCAGGGGCACCATGGCCGACACCATCGAGATCACCGACAGTCACTGTCACCTGGATTTTCCCGATTTCGAGGGCGAACTGCCCCAGGTCGTCGGGCGCGCGGTGGCCGCGGGTGTCACGAGGATGGTCACCATCTGCACCCGGCTGCGCCATGAGCCCCGGGTGCGCGCCATCGCCGAGGCCCATGCCCCGGTGTTCTACGCCGCCGCCACCCACCCGATGAGCGCCGCCGAAGAACCGCTGGCCAGCGTCGAGGAGCTGGAAGCGCTGGCGCGCCATCCCAAGTTTGTCGGCATAGGCGAAAGCGGGCTCGATTACCACTACACCGCCGAGAGCAAGGACATTCAGCGCGAAAGCCTGCTGGTGCACATCGAGGCCGCCCGGCGCACCGGCCTGCCGCTGATCATCCACGCCCGGGACGCCGACGAGGACATGGCCCGGATCCTCGCCGCCGAGCATCGCGCCGGGGCGTTTTCCTGCGTGATGCACTGCTTCTCCTCGGGGCGCGCGCTGGCCGAGGCGGCGCTGGATCTGGGCTTTTATCTGTCCATGTCCGGCATTGCCGCCTTCCCCCGCTCGCAGGAGCTGCGCGACATCTTCGCCGCCGCCCCGGTGGAGCGCATCCTGGTGGAAACCGACTCGCCCTATCTTGCGCCCCCGCCCCATCGCGGCAAGCGCAACGAACCGGCCCATGTGGTGCACACCGCCCGGGTCGGGGCCGAGATCTTCGGCCTGGAGTATGCCGATTTCGCGGCCCGCACCCAGGCCAATTTCGACCGCCTGTTCACCAAGGCCGCGCGCTGGGAAAGGGCCGCGTGATGGCGACCCTGGCCTTCACCATACTGGGCTGCGGCTCGTCGGGCGGGGTGCCTCGGCTGGGCGGCAACTGGGGGGCCTGCGACCCTGACAACCCGAAAAACAGCCGCCGGCGCTGCTCGATGCTGGTCGAGCGGGCCGAGAACGGCGGCGTGACGCGGGTGCTGATCGACACCTCCCCCGATCTGCGTTCGCAGCTGCTCGATGCCGGCGTGGGCGAGCTGGACGCCGTGGTCTACACCCATTCCCATGCCGATCACGTGCATGGCATCGACGATCTGCGGATGATCGTCCACAATCTCGGCCGGCGCCTGCCGGTCTGGGCCGACGCCGCCACCCAGGACGCACTGCTCTCGCGTTTCGGCTATGCCTTCGTGCAGCCCGAGGGCTCGCCCTATCCGCCGATCCTCGATCTCAACACGCTTCAGGGCGAGTTGACCATCGAGGGCGCGGGCGGCCCGCTCACCCTGCATCCCTTCGAGGTGCGCCACGGCTCGATAGACTCTCTCGGCTTCAGGATTCGCGATTTCGCCTATCTGCCGGATGTCTCGGACATCCCCGACAGCGCCCTGCCCTTCCTCGAAGGTCTCGACTGCTGGGTGCTCGACGCCCTGCGTCCGCGGCCGCACCCCACCCATTTCAGCCTCGCCGACGCGCTGAGGTGGATCGAGCGGATGCAGCCGCGCCGCGCCATCCTCACCAACATGCACATTGATCTCGACTACGAGACGGTGGCCCGCGAAACCCCCGACAACGTGACCCCGGCGCATGATCTGCTGACCGTCCGTTACGAGATCTGAGATGAGCGCGCTGATCGACGTGATCATGCCGGTCTTTCTGGTGATCGGCGCGGGATACCTTGCCGCCTGGCGAAGACTGTTTCCCGAAAGCGCCGTGAACGGGCTGATGCTTTACGCCCAGAACTTCGCGGTGCCGGCGCTGCTGTTTTCCGCCATCTCGACCCTCGATCCGGGAGGGTTTCGCGCGCCGCTGCTGCTGAGCTACTACAGCGGCTCCTTCGCATCCTTCGCGCTGGGCTTTGCCGGCGCGCGGCTTGTATTTGCGCGCAGCCCCGAGGACAGCATCGCCATCGGTTTCGTGGCGATGTTTCCCAACTCGCTTCTTCTGGGCCTGCCGATCACCGAGCGCGCCTATGGCGCCGATGCCCTGACCGCCAATTACGCGATCATCTCGATCCATGCGCCGCTGCTCTACACCTTCGGAATCGTGCTGATGGAAGCGGCGCGCTCGCGCGGGGCGGGGCTGGGGCCGGCGCTGTTTCGGCAGGTGGCGGGGTCGATCTTCTCCAACCCGCTGGTGATCGGCATCCTGCTGGGCCTTGCCGTCAACCTGAGCGGGGTCGCGCTGCCCGGGGCGCTGAACTCGGCGGTGGACACCATTGCCGCCTCGGCGCTGCCGGCGGCGCTGTTCGGGCTGGGGGGCGTGCTGGTGCGCTACCGCCCGGCCGGCGACATCAAGGCGATCGCCTGGGCGGGGGGAATTTCACTGATGCTGCACCCAGCCATCACCTACGCGCTGGGCCGCTGGGGCCTTGCGCTGGACCAGGCGCAGCTGCGCTCGGCAGTGCTGACCGCGGCGATGGCGCCGGGGATCAACACCTTCCTGTTCGCCAGCATGTTCGGCGCGGCCAGACGGGTGGCGGCCTCGGCGGTGCTGCTGGGCACCGCCGGCTCGGTCTTCACCATCTGGATATGGCTCGCGGCGCTACCCTGAGGAAGGCGCGGCGGCTGCGGAGGCCCTCCCGTGCCCCTACCCCGGCGAAAGGCCCCGCAGGCGCTCGGAGCGGCGGCGCAGCAGTTCCACCGTGGTCAGAAGCAGGACCGACACGATCACCAGGATGGTCGCCACCGCGAGGATCGCCGGGCTGATCTGCTCGCGGATGCCGTTCCACATCTGCCGCGGAATCGTCTGCTGGTCGTAGGCGGCCACGAAGAGAACCACCACCACCTCGTCGAACGAGGTGACGAAGGCGAACAGCGCCCCCGAGATCACGCCCGGCATGATCAGCGGCATGGTGATCTTGAAGAAGGTGGTGGTGGGATTGGCCCCCAGCGAGGCCGCAGCCCGGGTGAGAGAGTGGTCGAACCCCACCAGCGTGGCAGTGACGGTGATGATCACGAAGGGGATTCCCAGGGTGGCATGGGCAAGGATGATGCCCGTGTAGGTGTTGGCCAGCCCCGTCCAGGAGTAGAAGAAAAACAGCCCCGTGGCGGTGATGATGATCGGCACGATCATCGGCGAGATCAGGACCGCCATGATCAGCCGGCGGAAGGGCATTTCGGGGCGCGACAGGCCAAGCGCGGCCAGGGTGCCCAGCGCGGTGGCCAG
>WFPZ01000087.1 GCA_015487335.1 Paracoccaceae bacterium | reverse complement strand
GATGTCGTGGTGCGGAGGCGGCGAGATCAGCGTCACCCCGGGGGTGGAGTGGCGCAGCCGGGCGATGAGTTCCGTCACCTTCAGACCCGGCAGCTGGCCGCCCTCGCCGGGCTTGGCGCCCTGGGCCACCTTGATCTCGAGTTCTTCACAGTGGTTGAGGTATTCGGCCGTCACCCCGAAGCGGCCCGAGGCCACCTGCTTGATCTTGGCCGACGGGTTGTCGCCGTTGGGCTCGGGGTGGAAATGCGCCGGGTCTTCGCCGCCCTCGCCGGAGTCCGACTTGGCGCCGATCCGGTTCATGGCGATGTTCAGCGTCTTGTGGGCCTCGGGACTGAGCGCGCCCAGGGACATCCCCGGCGTGACGAAGCGCTTGCGGATCGAGGTGATCGATTCCACCTCTTCCAGCGGCACCGGCTTGCCCAGAGGCTTGAAATCCAGCAGATCGCGCAGGTGGATCGGCGGATTGGCCTGCATCAGAGACGAATATTTCTTCCACAGCTCATAAGAAGCCCTGTCGCAGGCGGACTGCAACAGGTGCATGTTCTGGGCGCCCCAGGCGTGGGTCTCGCCCCTGGCGCGGGCCTTGTAGAAGCCGCCGATGGGCAGCACGTCCTGCTGGCCCAGCCAGCCGCGGGCGTGGACCTCCTCCAGCTTGTGCTGGATCCCGGCAAGACCGATGCCGGAGATGCGCGAATGCATGCCGGGGAAATACTCGGCGCACATGGCGCGGCTCAGGCCCACCGCCTCGAAGTTGAGCCCACCGCGGTAGCTGGAGATCACCGAGATCCCCATCTTGGACATGATCTTCAACAGACCCTGGTCGATCGCCTTGCGGTATCGGGCCATGTTTTCCGTCAGCGTGCCTTCCAGCAGGCCGCGCTCCACCCTGTCGGCGATGGTGTCTTCGGCCAGGTAGGCGTTGACCACCGTCGCCCCGCAGCCGATCAGCACCGCGAAGTAGTGCGGATCGATGCATTCTGCGGAACGGACGTTGAGCGAGCAGAAGGTCCGCAGACCCTTGCGGGTCAGCCAGCTGTGCACGGCGCTGGTGGCCAGGATCATCGGCATCGCCACCTTGTCGGGGCCCTGCAGGTGATCGCTCAGCACGATATGGCCGGCACCCGAGCGCACCGCGTCTTCGGCTTCGGCGCGGATCCGGTCAAGCCCCTCGCGCAGCGCGCCCTGGCCCGCGCCGGCGGGGAAGGTGCAATCGATCTCGGCCACCGGGGACTTGAAGTGCTCCACCAGCTTGTCGAACTGCGCATTGCCCACGAAGGGGCTGTCGAGCACGATGATCTCGGTCTGGCTGGAGCTTTCGTCCAGCACGTTCTTGAGGTTGCCGAAGCGGGTCTTGAGGCTCATGACCCGGTATTCGCGCAGGCTGTCGATCGGCGGATTGGTGACCTGGCTGAAGTTCTGCCGGAAATAGTGACTGAGGGGGCGGTACTGGTCGGACAGCACCGCGCTGGGGGTGTCGTCGCCCATCGAGGCGATGGCCTCCTTGCCGTCTTCGGCCATCGGGCTGAGGATCTGTTCGATCTCCTCGATCGTGTAGCCCGCCGCGATCTGCCGCTTGCGCAGCTCCGGACCCGAGTACTTGGCCCGTTCGGTGACGCAGCACAGCTCGCTTTCGAGGTCGGTGATCTTCTGCACCCACTCGCCGAAGGGCTGGCTGGCGGCCAGCTTGTCCTTGATCTCGGTATCGTGGAACAGCCTGCCCTCCTTCATGTCCACCGCCAGCATCTGGCCGGGGCCGAGCGCACCCTTCTCCACGACGTTGGCCTCGTCCACGCAGACCATCCCCGTTTCGGAGCCGGCGATCACCAGGCCGTCGCCGGTGACCACGTAGCGCATGGGCCGCAGGCCGTTGCGGTCCAGCCCGGCACACACCCAGCGCCCGTCGGTCATGGCCAGGGCGGCGGGGCCGTCCCAGGGTTCCATCACCGAGTTGCAGTAGGAATACATGTCGCGCCAGGCCTGGGGCAGTTCCACCGCCTGTTTCGACCACGATTCCGGGATCAGCATCGTCTTGGCCATCGGCGCGTTTCGCCCGGCCCGCACCAGCACCTCGAACACCGCGTCAAGCGCCGCCGAATCCGAGCTGCCCCGGGCCACGATGGGCTTGATGTCCTCGGCCATCTCGCCGAAGGCCGAGCTTGCCATCCGGATCTCGTGGCTCTTCATCCAGTTGAGGTTGCCCCTCAGGGTGTTGATCTCGCCGTTGTGGGCCAGCATGCGGAAGGGCTGGGCCAGCCACCACTGCGGGAAGGTGTTGGTGGAATAGCGCTGATGATAGATGGCGAAGGCGCTTTCGAAGCGTTCGTCCTTGAGATCGGGGTAGAACTCGGCCACCTGCTCGGCCAGCATCATGCCCTTGTAGATGATCGACCGGCACGAGAGGCTGGCGATGTAAAGCTCGGGGATCTGGGCGGCGGCGGCGGCCTTTTCGATGCGGCGGCGGATCACGTAGAGCTCGCGCTCGAAGGTCTCCTCGTCCACCCCCTTGGCGTTGGAGATCAGGATCTGCTCGATCTCGGGGCGGGTGGCATTGGCCTTCTCGCCCAGCACCTCGATGTTCACCGGAACATGGCGCCAGCCGTAGATGTAATACCCCATCCGCAGCACTTCGCTTTCCACGATGGTGCGGCAGGTTTCCTGGGCGCCGAAGTCGGTGCGCGGCAGAAACACCTGCCCCACGGCGAGAAGCTCGTCATGGCGCGGGGCGTGGCCGGTGCGTTCCACCTGATCGTAGAAGAAGGGCACCGGGATCTGCACGTGAATGCCGGCCCCGTCGCCCGTCTTGCCGTCGGCATCCACCGCGCCGCGGTGCCACACCGCCTTGAGCGCCTCGATGCCGTTTTCCACCACCTTGCGGCTTTTCTTCCCGTCGACCGAGACAACAAGCCCGACCCCGCAGGAGGCATGCTCGCTGTCCTCGGTATAGAGGCTGTTCTCGGCCATCCAGCGGCGCCTTTCGGCCTCGGCGCGGGCCCAGTTTT
>WFPZ01000086.1 GCA_015487335.1 Paracoccaceae bacterium | reverse complement strand
TCGGCCAGCAGGATGGCGATGGGGGTGTTCACCTTCACCCCTTCGGTGCCCTCGGGCACCAGGATCCTGCCGATCACCCCGTCGTCGACGGCCTCGAACTCCATCGTCGCCTTGTCGGTCTCTATCTCGGCGATGATGTCGCCGGAGGAGACGCTGTCGCCCTCCTTGACCAGCCATTTCGCAAGCGTGCCTTCCTCCATCGTCGGCGACAGGGCGGGCATGAGAATTTCGGTTGCCATTTCGGTGCTCTCCCTCAGGCGTAGATATCGGTGTAGAGTTCCTCGAGCGGCGGCTCGGGGCTTTCCTTGGCGAATTCGGCCGCCTCGTTCACGATCGCCTTGATCTGCTTGTCGATCGCCTTGAGGTCTTCTTCGGTGGCATGCTTGCCGGTGAGCAGCAGCTGGCGGACGTGGTCGATGGCGTCGCGGGTCTCGCGCACCTTCTGCACCTCCTCGCGGGTGCGGTACTTGGCCGGATCCGACATGGAGTGGCCGCGGTAGCGGTAGGTCTTGACCTCGAGGATGTAGGGCCCCTTGCCGGCCCGGCAGTGAGCCACCGCCTTGAGCCCGGCCTCGCGCACCGCCAGCACGTCCATGCCGTCCACCGCCTGGCCGGGAATGCCGAAGGCCTCGCCGCGGGTGTAGAGGTCGGGGGTGGAGGTGGAGCGGCTCTGCGCCGTGCCCATGGCATACTGGTTGTTCTCGATCACGAAGATCACCGGCAGCTTCCACAGCGCCGCCATGTTGAAGGTCTCGTAGACCTGGCCCTGGTTGGCCGCGCCCTCGCCGAAATAGGTGTAGGTCACGCGGTCGTTGCCCAGATACTGGTTGGCCAGCGCCAGCCCCGCCCCCAGCGGCACCTGGGCGCCGACGATCCCGTGACCGCCGTAGAACTCCTTTTCCTTGGAGAACATGTGCATCGAGCCGCCCTTGCCCTTGGAATAGCCCCCGATGCGGCCGGTGAGCTCGGCCATCACGCCCTTGGGGTCCATGCCGCAGGCCAGCATGTGGCCGTGGTCGCGGTAGGAGGTGATGCGCCGGTCGCCCTCTTCGGCGGTGGATTCAAGCCCCACCACGACGGCCTCCTGACCGATGTAGAGATGGCAGAACCCGCCGATCAGGCCCATGCCATAGAGCTGGCCGGCCTTTTCCTCGAATCGGCGGATGAGCAGCATCTCGCGGTAGTACTCAAGCAGCTCTTCCTTGGAAATGTTTGGTTTCTTTTGGCTTTTTCGGGCGGCCATGCGGCATCCTCCTGCGGGTCGCGTCGATAGTTTAGCGTTAAACTATCTAATACAGCAGGTGCGCGGGAAATGCGACAGGAAATTCCGCAACAGCCGAAGGAAGCCCGCGCAAGGGGTTCGGGCCGCGCCGTTCAGCGCAGGACGATCTCGTCGCTGCGCAGCAGGCCGAGCACGTCGCGGGCCTGTTCGTCCAGCAGGTCGAGATCGAGAAACTCGTCCGACAGCCGGCGGGTCTTGTTGCGCATCTCGGCCACCTGCGCGGCAAGCGCGTCGCGCTGGCGGATCAGCTCGGCGGTTTCGGCCTCGATCTGGATGCGCCTGAACAGCCCGTAATCGCCCTGCACGCTGGCGAAGGTGAAATAGCTGCCCAGCGCGAAGATCACGCCGAAATAGATGACTGCGCCATATGCGGGACGTTTCCGTTTTCTGCCCATGGTCCGCCTTGTCGATACCGCCTCGAATGCCGCCTCTGCCGGGCCGCCTGGGGGCAGTTTGGCACAATATCGGGGCCGTGTGAATTCCCAATGATCGGCCGGGGCGCATTTCCCGGCCCCGGCGTGCGGTTTTCGCGACGCAACGTCCCGGTTGTGCGCCCCCCGCCCCTGGGGGCTATTGTCGGGCAGGAGGACCGGCCATGACGACACCCGAACCGCAATCCCGGCTGCAGACCCATGAGGTGGTCAACCAGCCCCCCGAGCCCGGCGATACCGACCTGTGGCGTTCCGACCTGCCCCTGCGCGAGGCGGTGGCGCGCGAGGGCGGGCAGGAGGGCGCGCTGGCGCCCTTCGGCGCCTTGCTGGGGCGGGCCGAAATGCGCGAGGCGGGCCGCGAGGCAAACCGCTGCCTGCCCGAGCTGCGCCTGTTCGACCGCGGCGGGCGGCGGCTCGACGAGGTGCATTTCCACCCCGCCTACCACCGGCTGATGGCCGAGGGCCTGGGCGCGGGCTATGCGGCCGTCGCCTGGGAGGGCGCGCCGGGCGGGCACGCGACCCATGCGGCGATGGTCTACATGATGAGCCAGATCGAACCCGGCGTATGCTGCCCCATGACCATGACCTACGCCGGCTGGCCGGCCCTGGCCGCCGATCCCGAGCTGGCGGCGCTGTGGCAGCCGAAGCTGGCCTCGCGCCGCTACGAT
>WFPZ01000085.1 GCA_015487335.1 Paracoccaceae bacterium | reverse complement strand
ATCACCGCCAGCGGGGCGGTGATCTCCTGCGCCTGCCAGATCCGGCCGGTGGGGTTGTTGGGGTTGACCGCCACCTGAGCCCGGCCGCCGCCTTTGCCGCCCACGGCTGGCGGGTCACCGAAAGCGGCGGCCGGGCTCAGGTGGCGGTCAACCCCAACAACCCCACCGGCCGGATCTGGCAGGCGCAGGAGATCACCGCCCCGCTGGCGGTGATCGACGAAAGCTTCTGCGATGTCGCCCCCGAGGCCAGCCTGATGCCGCTGGCCAGCCGTCCCGGCACGCTGATCCTCAAGAGCTTCGGCAAGTTCTGGGGGCTGGCGGGGCTGCGGCTGGGTTTTGCCATCGGCGATCCGGCGCTGGTGGCACGGCTGGCCGAGATGCTCGGGCCGTGGCCCGTCTCCGGCCCGGCTCTGGCAGTCGGCGCCGCGGCCCTTGCCGATACCGCCTGGGCCGAGACCTCCCGTCGCCGCCTGGCCGCCGATGCCGCACGCCTCGACGCCCTGATGGCCGGGGCCGGCGCCCGGGCGCTGGGCGGCACTACGCTGTTTCGGCTCTACGAGGTGGAGGACGCCGCCCGCTGGCAGCGCCGCCTTGCCCGCCGCCACGTCTGGAGCCGCATCTTTCCCTACAACCGCCGCTGGTTGCGCCTCGGCCTGCCCGCGCCTGGGCGATGGAGCCAGCTGGAGGCGGCGGCATGAGCCAGGCGGCCCTGCTCGTTTTCGCCATGATCGGCGATGCGCTGCTGGGCGAGCCGCGCTGGCTGTGGGCACGTCTGCCGCACCCGGTGGTGGTGATGGGGCGCGCCGTGGCCGCGCTGGACGCCGGGCTGAACCGCGGGGCGCGGCGGCGGCTGAAGGGCGCCGTGGCCGTGGCCCTGCTGCTGAGCGGGGCGCTGGGGCTGGGGGCAGTGCTGGCCGCGCTGCCCGGCGGGGCGGCGATCGAGGTGATCCTCGCAGCGGCGCTGCTGGCCCAGCGTTCCCTGGCCGAGCATGTGGCCGAGGTGGCCCGCGCCCTGCGCCGCTCGCTGCCCGAGGCGCGCCGGGCGGTGGGGCATATCGTGGGGCGCGACACCGCCGACATGGACGAGCCCGCCATCGCGCGGGCCGCCATCGAGAGCGCAGCCGAGAACCTCTCGGACGGGGTCATCGCACCGGCCTTCTGGTTTCTGCTGCTGGGCCTGCCGGGCATGCTTGCCTGCAAGGCGATCAACACCGCCGACAGCATGATCGGCTACCGCACCCCCCGCCACGAAGCCTTCGGCTGGGCGGCGGCACGGCTGGATGACGTGCTCAACTGGGTCCCGGCCCGCCTCACCGCGGCGCTGATCCTGCTGGCCCACGGCCGCCCCGGCGCTCTGGTCCGCCTGCGCCATGATGCGAGGCTGCACCGCTCGCCCAATGCCGGCTGGCCCGAGGCCGCCATCGCCGTCTGCCTCGGCGTCGCCCTGGCCGGGCCGCGCAGCTATGGCGGAGAGCGGCGCGATTTCCCTTTCGTCAACCCCCGGGGACGGCATGAGCTGACCGCCGAGGACGTCACCCGTGCCACCCGTGCCCTGTGGCGCACATGGGCGCTGGCCTTGCTGCTGAGCGCCCTGCTGGCGTTTGCGTGAGGTCCGGGGGGCGGCAACCGCCGAAAAGGCATTCTCCTCAGGGGTTTCATGCCCGTTCCCCTTGCCTTGCCGCTGCTCCGGGCCTTTCCCGGCCGGTTCCGGCCCTACACGTCGAAGCCCATTTCGCGCGTCAGCCGGGCGAAGGAATCGAGAAACTTCTGCTTCTGCTCGTCGCTGGCATCGCTGCCGGCAATCTCGATGGCCTTGCGGAAGGCCTCGTGCCCGGCCCGCACATGCGCCTCCGTCAGGCCGTGGCTGGCGTGCAGCCGGCCCAGGGCCTTCATGAAATCGGCCACATGCACATCGCCATGCGACATCTCCTCGATGCTCTCCATGGCCACGATGAACATCGTCTTCTGCCTGACCTCGTCCCTGAACAGCCTGTCGAAATCGGGAATGTTCTCTCTCAGAACCTCGTAAAAGACATCCGCCGCCTT
>WFPZ01000084.1 GCA_015487335.1 Paracoccaceae bacterium | reverse complement strand
GACAAGCGGCTGGAGGCGATGCGCGCCGCGCTCGCCTTCTTCGCCCCCGACGTGCCGGTGATGAGCTTCCCCGCCTGGGACTGCCTGCCCTACGACCGGCTGTCGCCCAATGCCGATGTCTCGGCCACCCGCATGGCCACGCTGGCCGCGCTGGCCCACGGGGCGGGCGACGGCTTCGTGCTCTTGACCACGCTGAACGCCGCCACGCAGCGGGTGCCGGCCCGCGAGGTGCTGCGCGAGGCCTCCTTCAAGGCCCGGGTGGGCCGGCGCATCGACGAGGCGGCCCTGCGCGCCTTCCTCTCCCGGATGGGCTTTTCCCAGGCTCCCACGGTGATGGAGCCGGGCGATTACGCGGTGCGCGGCGGCATCATCGACATCTACCCCCCCGGCGAGGGCGGGCCGGTTCGGCTCGATCTGTTCGGCGACGTGCTCGACGGGGCGCGCCGCTTCGATCCGGCCACCCAGCGCACCACCGAAAAGCTGCAGGAGGTCGAGCTGGCGCCGGTCTCGGAGGTGATCCTCGACGAGGCGGCGATCACCCGGTTCCGCCAGAACTACCGTATCGAATTCGGCGCCGCCGGCAGCGACGATCCGCTTTACGAGGCGGTCAGCGCCGGGCGCAAGCACCAGGGGATGGAGCACTGGCTGCCCTTCTTCCACGAGCGCCTCGAAACCCTGTTCGACTACCTCCCCGGGGCCACCATCTGCCTTGACGACCGGCTCGACGCCGCCCGGCTGGCGCGCTGGGAAAGCGTCGAGGACCAGTACGAAACCCGCCGCCAGGCGCTGGATCGGAAGATGCGTCTCGACAGCGTCTACAAGCCCTGCCCGCCGGGGCTGCTCTACCTCGACGATGCCGCCTGGACGGCGGCGCTGGCCGGGCGCAGGGTGCTGGCCTTCCATCCGCTGCCGCAGCCCTCGGGGCCGGGCGTGGTGGATGCCGGTGGGCGCATCGGGCGCAACTTCTCGCCCGAGCGCCAGCTGGAAGGGGTGAACCTCTTTTCCGCGCTCAGAGATCACATCGAGGCCCGGCGCGCCGAGGGCCAGGTGGTGGTGGCCAGCTACTCGGAGGGCGCGCGCGAACGCCTCGAGGGGCTGCTGCACGACCAGGGCCTGAAGGACACCACCCGGATCGCCGATTTCCGCGACGTGCCGGAAGGCAGGGGCGGGGTGTTCCTGGCGGTCTGGGCGCTGGAGCACGGCTTCGAGGGCAGGGGGCTGACGGTGATCTCCGAGCAGGACGTGCTGGGCGAGCGCCTGATCCGCGCCCCGCGCCGCAAGCGCCGGGCGGAGGACTTCCTGACCGAGGCCCAGAGCCTCTCGCCCGGCGATCTGGTGGTGCATGTGGATCACGGCGTGGGCCGCTACCTGGGGCTTGAGGTGATCACCGCCCTGGGTGCAGCCCACGAGTGCCTGGCGCTGGAATACGCCGGCGGCGACCGGCTCTACCTGCCGGTGGAAAACATCGAACTGCTCAGCCGCTTCGGCCACGAGGAGGGGCTGCTCGACCGCCTCGGCAGCGGCGCCTGGCAGGCCCGCAAGGCCCGCCTCAAGGAGCGCATCCGCGAGATCGCCGACCGGCTGATCCGGGTGGCCGCCGAGCGGGTGCTGCGCCGTGCCCCCATCCTCGAGCCGCCCCACGGCATGTGGGAGGCCTTCTGCGCCCGCTTTCCCTATCAGGAAACCGACGACCAGCTGAAGGCCATCGAGGAGGTGCTGGCCGACCTGGCCGCCGGCCGCCCGATGGACCGGCTGGTGTGCGGCGACGTGGGCTTCGGCAAGACGGAAGTGGCCATGCGCGCAGCCTTCGTGGCCGCCATGAGCGGGGTGCAGGTGGCGGTGATCGCGCCCACCACCCTGCTGGCGCGCCAGCACTACAAGAGCTTCGCCGAGCGCTTCCGCGGCTTTCCCGTCAATGTCCGCCAGCTGTCGCGTTTCGTCTCTGCCGGCGAGGCCGCGCGCACCCGCGAGGGGCTGGCGGACGGCACGGTGGACATCGTCATCGGCACCCATGCGCTGCTGGCCAGATCCGTGCGCTTTGCCAACCTCGGGCTGCTGGTGGTGGACGAAGAGCAGCATTTCGGCGTGGCCCACAAGGAGCGGCTCAAGCAGATGCGCTCGGAGGTGCATGTGCTCACGCTCACCGCCACGCCGATCCCGCGCACGCTGCAGCTGTCGCTGACGGGGGTGCGCGATCTGTCGGTGATCGGCACCCCGCCGGTGGACCGTCTCTCGATCCGCACCTATGTGAGCGAGTTCGACGCGGTGACCATCCGCGAGGCGCTGCTGCGCGAGCATTACCGCGGCGGGCAGTCCTTCTACGTGGTGCCGCGCATCTCCGACCTGCCGGAGATCGAGGAATTCCTGCGCGAGCAGGTGCCCGAGGTCAGTTTCGTCGTGGCCCACGGGCAGATGGCCGCCGGCGAGCTGGACGCGCGGATGAACG
>WFPZ01000083.1 GCA_015487335.1 Paracoccaceae bacterium | reverse complement strand
TGTAGTTGCAGGTGCCGTTCATCACCCCCATGACGCGGAGGATGTCGTTACCCGCCAGCCCCTCGGTGAGCGCCTTGACCACCGGGATGCCGCCGGCCACCGCGGCCTCGAAGCGGATCACCCGCCCCCGTTCCTCGGCCGCCAGCGCCAGCGCCTGGCCGTGATGGGCCAGCATCGCCTTGTTGGCGGTGACCACGTCCTTTCCGGCGGCGATGGCGGCCTCGGTGGCGGCCTTGGCCGGGCCGTCGGCCCCGCCCATCAGCTCGACGAAGACATCCACGTCCTCGCGCCGGGCCAGGGCGACGGGGTCGTCCTCCCAGGCATAGCCGTCAAGGCGCACGCCCCTGTCCTTGTCGCGGTTGCGCGCCGAGACCGCCGAGATGGAGATCGGCCGTCCGGCCCGCGCCTCCAGCAACGCGGCCTTGCGCTGCACGATCTTTACAACCCCGGCTCCGACGGTTCCCAGCCCGGCAATGCCGAGACGAAGAGGATCAGGCATCTTGGCGTCTCCCAAAAGGTTTTGGCGGGTCTACCCCACAACGGCCGCCAACTGCAACGGCCGTGCCGGCTATCCGGCGTGGCGGGCCACGGCTTGGGCCATGCGCCGGCGGGTGCGGTCGTCGATGATCACCGCGCGCCGGATCGCCGCCTGCCGCGCGCGCAGCCGTTCGGCCCGCCAGGCCATGGAACGTGCCGCGGCCTCGGCGGCCGTCCGGTCGGCGGCGCCGGCGCCGGCGAGGATTTCCTCGATCGGCATCAGGCCGGGGAAGGGCGCGCGGCGGGCCTGTCCGGTGATCGTGTCGTCCAGATCGGGAAAACCGGCGCAGGCCGAAAGCGCCAGCGCGCCCAGCAAGGCAAGGACTGTCACGAAACGCGGCATCGGCCCCCCCGAAGACAACCATTGCCGTTATCGGGCGAATTGGACGCGGGCGCAACCTGGGCCCTTGATGTGAACGGACGTTCAGTTATTGAGGGATCATGGCTCGAAAAACCGGCTCACACTCGGAAATCACCGGCCCGCTGGTGCGCAAGGCGGCGCAGAGGCTGTTTGCCCGCAAGGGGTTTGCCGCCGTCACCATGCGCGAGATTGCGGCCGAGGTGGGGGTGCAGGCGGGTGCGCTCTATCTTTACACGCCGGACAAGCAGACGCTGCTGTTCGAGCTGATGAGGACCCACATGCAGGAGGTGCTCGCAGCGTGGGAGCGCGAGCCCAAGGGCGAGGGGCCGCTGAAGCGGCTCGAGGCCTTCTGCCGCTTTCACATCCGCTTCCATCTCGAGCGCCCCGACGACGTGTTCATCGCCTACATGGAGCTGCGCAGCCTGACGCCGGAGAATTTCGCCGTGATCGAGAAGCTGCGCCACGAATACGAGGATCACCTCGAGGCGATCCTCGCCGCCGGCCAGGCCGATGGAATTTTCCGCATTCCCGACACCCGCCTTGCAACCATGGCAATAATCGCCATGTTGACCGGGGTGAACACGTGGTTCCGCGAGGGCGGGCGGCTGTCGCGCGAAAGGGTCGAGCGGATATACTGGAACATGGTGCGGCGCGCCGTCGGGGCCTGAGCCCCGGGCCGCGACCGGGAGGAAATCCGGAAGGAAAAGAGGCTTGTCGGAAATTCTGGCCGTCATAACCCCGTCGATTCCCCGGCGCTACATGGCCCTTGGCATCCTGTGGGCGCTGGGGGCGATGCTCGTCTATCTGGGCTTCACCGCGCCGCTTGCCGGGGTCGGCGGGCGGGTGGCCTTTCTCGGGCTCGGGGTCGCGGCGATGTTCTTTGCCGAGAGGCTGCGCCGCGCCACCCTGCTGCAGATCGAGATGACGGATGAGGAAATCCGCGATACCGACGGGCGGCTGATCTGCCGGCTCGACAACGTCAAGGCGGTGGAGCGCGGCATGCTGGCCTTCAAGCCGTCGAACGGCTTTCTTCTCACCCTGCACGAGCCGATGGAGCGCGCCTGGGCGCCGGGCCTGTGGTGGCGCTTCGGCCGCAAGGTGGGGATCGGCGGCATCACGCCCGGCTCGCAGGGCAAGTTCATGGCCGATCTCATCGCCATGAAGCTGAAGGGCCACGACATCCGGTTTCGCTGAAGCCCGTTTCCGGATTTCCGAAAGATGCCGCCCGGGCGGGGCGAATCGGCCGAGGCCCTGAGCCTAGCCGTTGCTCCACTTCAGCTGGGGGGCGAAGCGGGGGCGGGTCACCACGTGGCTGACCAGCTTTTCGGGCGAGAAGCTGACCAGCGCCTGCGCGAAGGGCGGCTGGTAGTCGACGGAGGTTTCCACGAGGATCAGCCGGTCGCCCTTGGCCATCAGCGGAATCACGTCGCGGTAGAACTCCAGATCACTGCTGTCGAGGTCTCGCGCTCCGCCCACGCCCTTCGACCAGTCCCATTGCAGGACGCGGTTGGCCTCGTCGGCGCAGTTGTCCAGGCACTGCACCACGCTGACCCGGATCCAGGAAGACTCCGCGTCCACCCGGGTGATGTAGCGGAACACCCGGTAGAGCCCGTCGAGGAAATCGGCATCCACCGGATCGGTCTGGCGCGAGAGCATGTCGCTGATCGTGTAGTTCGCCCGGTAGGCGGTGTTCTGCACCTTGTAGGCGTCGAAGAAGGTATAGGTGGCGGTCAGCGCCCACAGCAGCATCGGGAAGGCAAAGACTGCCTCCACGGACAGCGAACCGCGGGTTTCGTCGCGAAAGGCCTTCAGCCGGGCAAGGACATGTTTCACCATCCGCCCACCCTATGGTTCGTTCACGTAGGCCGAGGTGGAGACCAGCGCATAGGCCCCCGAGGCATCCAGATTCAGCTGTGCCGCCAGCCCCGTGGTCGGGAAGAACGGGTCGAACACCGCGCAGACCCTGACCAGCATCAGCTCGTTCCTTGAGCCGGGCGTGAACTCGAGCACCGGCTGCACCTCTTCGGTGCGGTCCACGCAGGTTGCCTGCGGGTCGAGCAGTTCCCAGCCGGTGGTCGAGACCGGGCGCAGCTCCACCAGCAGGCTTTCGCCGCAGTTCGGTATGATGACGGCGTTTTCGCAGATCGACTGCTTGAGGCCCTCCTGGCTCATCGGGCTCAGCGTGCCGAGCCGCAGCTCGCGCATCGCGATGTCGGTGGCGCGGTCCAGCATGACGCCGCGGATCAGGATCATTCCCATTTCGAAGCTGATCAGGAAAAGGGTGATGAAGGCCGGGAACAGCAGCGCGAACTCGATCGTCGCGTTGCCGTCCTCGCGCCGCCACAGGCGGCGGACCGCCCCGATGCCCCGCAGCACGCCCATCAGTTCGTCAGCCTCAGCTGCTGGATCTGCCGGGCGATCGAGGCAAAGGCGTTGTCGATGTTCAGCCCGTTCACGTCGAAGTTGTGGGCGGGCGAACTGGCGCAGCTTTCCATGATCGCCGAGGAGGTGGAGCTGGTCTCGAAGCCGATGGTGAACACCTCGATGCCCTTGGCCTTGGCGGCCGTGCAGATGGCATCCAGGCGGCTGTTCTTGGCGCTGTAGTCATACAGGTCCACCGGATTGCCCAGCCAGCTGAAGCGCTTGAAGTAGTTGACGTTGAATTCCTGCCAGAGCTCGGGATAGGTCATCTGGACGGGGGTTCCGGTGGCGCCGGAGCAGACCCACCCGTACCACCAGCTGTAATAGCAGCCCGAACCGTCATAGGGCTTGTCGTTCCAGGTGCCGTTGTGCGGGTAGTAGTAGCGCCCGGTGGCGGCGTTGTAGACCGAGATGCGCCCGTCGGCGGGGTTCTTCCAGAACGGCGAGGGCCCATCGCGATAGCCGTCCTTCAGGGCCGACTGCCAGGTGTTCTCGCCATCGGTCATCAGCACGATGACCTTCTGGGTGCTGGGGCGGTCGTAGTCGAAGGGGCGCCCGGCGAAGGCCGGGTCGATCACCGGCGAGGGGCCGCTGGAAAGCGCCGTGACCACCGGGCGGAAGGCCGGGTCGAGCAGCGCGGTGCCCCATTTCATCGCCAGGTCGATGGAGGTGTAGCCATCGGCACGCAGGGCGTTGATCCTCGCCTGCAGGTCCGTGTAGCTGTTTTCGTAGGGCGCGATTTCGCGGTAGCTGTCGGTCTGGCAGGTGCGGTTGGGGTCATAGGCGTTCTGATACCACGACGAGGTCCAGGCATCCTGGTTGCCGGCCCGCTGCAGCGGCGCGGCAAGCGAAATCGCGGTGGTCGAGAAATCGGCGGCGGAGAAATCGACGCAGCTCGAATAGGTGTGCTCGTTGGTGACGTTGAACTGCTGGATCAGGGTCTCGCCCACCAGCACCTGTTCGGCATAGGGCACCAGCGAGATCGAGACGGTGTTCTCCTCCACCCGGCAGGCGCCGGTGGCCGGGTCGGCGTTGCACTGCATCAGCTCGACGAATTCGTTGGCCGCCTGCTGCAGGTCGTAGAGCTTGGTGTTGCCGCTGCTCGACGAGCGCGAGGCCATGGAGCCGGAGATGTCCAGGATCAGCGAGATCTCGACATCGGACAGGCGCTCTTCCGCGGTGCCGCTGGCGGGCGCGGAGAGGCGTGTTATGCCGAGGAGGTTCATGAAGTAGGTCTTGACCTCCATGTAGGCGCTGGCCTCCACCGTCTTGCCGGTGGGATCGGCGGTGACGGTGACGTCGGTGAGGTAGCGCTCGAGCCCGGCCTTCTCGAAGTAGTCGCGCACCACCGTCTCGCTGTCCAGGGACTGGTCGAGGCTGGCCCCGGCCAGAACCGCCCGGTCGAGCGTGCCCTGAAGCCGGGCGCGCTGGGTTTCGGTGTTCATCAGGTCGACGGCCATGCCGGCGATCATCAGCATGGCGACCAGGATGAAGAGGGAGAAGATCAGAAGCGAGCCGTCCTCGCTGCGGCGAAAGAGGTGCAGGCGGCGGGCGACTGCGGTGCGACCTGCCGTGCCGGCAGTGCCTTTCTCAGCATGCGGATCCACGTCCTGAGCCCTCCACAAGGCCGTTGCCGTTCGCGACACCGGGGAGATGGTGCGCAAGGGTTTGTCTGCAATTGACGATATCAGTGCCCTCGCAGTGCGGCGGAATTGCGGCAATCCCGTGGCGAAGAAGGGCATTTGTAGGGTATTGCGCTACGGTTCCGGGCGGCTCCGGGAATTGCCGCCCGAGGGGAAACAAAGCGGCGGATTACACCGTCGAAGTGTAGGCTCAGAGCCTAATGAGGCAGATTCATTTTGCGATGAAAAATTAATCAATTGTGCTTCCCGTCAATGAGAGTATGAGTGCGATTCGACTGCAGACCGAACAGGGAAGAACCCCGCCATGGCACAAGCGAAAGAGCCCAGTTTCCGCCAATCCGTCGACCTGATGTTCAACCGCGCCGTCGCGCTGATGGATCTGCCGCCGGGGCTGGAAGAGAAGATCCGCGTCTGCAACGCCACCTACATCGTCCGCTTCGGCGTCCGCCTGCGCGGCCGGATCCAGACCTTCGTCGGCTATCGCTCGGTCCATTCCGAGCACATGGAGCCGGTGAAGGGCGGGATCCGCTACGCCATGGGCGTCAACCAGGACGAGGTGGAGGCGCTCGCGGCGCTGATGACCTACAAGTGCGCCCTGGTCGAGGCCCCTTTCGGGGGCTCCAAGGGCGGGCTGTGCCTCGACCCGCGCCAGTATGACGAGCACGAGCTGGAGCTGATCACCCGCCGCTTCGCCTATGAGCTGGCCAAGCGCGCCCTGATCCACCCCAGCCAGAACGTCCCCGCCCCCGACATGGGCACCTCCGAGCGCGAGATGGCCTGGATCGCCGACCAGTATTCGCGCATGAACACCACCGACATCAACGCCCGCGCCTGCGTCACCGGCAAGCCGCTGCACGGCGGCGGCATCGCCGGGCGGGTGGAGGCCACCGGGCGCGGCGTCCAGTACGCCCTGCGCGAGTATTTCCGCCACCCCGAAGACGTGGCCCGCTCCGGCCTGTCGGGCACCCTCGACGGCAAGCGGGTGATCGTCCAGGGCTTCGGCAATGTGGGCTATCACGCGGCCAAGTTCCTTTCCGAGGAGGACGGCGCGAAGATCATCGCCATCATCGAGCGCGACGGCGCGCTGGTCGACGAGGAGGGGCTGGACGTGGAGGCGGTGCGCAACTGGGTCTCCACCCATGGCGGGGTGAGCGGCTATCCCAACGCCACCCATGTGCCCGAGGGCGACAAGCTGCTGGAACACGAGTGCGACATCCTGATTCCGGCCGCGGTCGAAGGGGTGATCAACCTGGGCAACGCCGCGCGCGTCAAGGCGCCGCTGATCATCGAGGCGGCCAACGGCCCGCTCACTGCCGGGGCAGACGAGATCCTGCGCGAGAAGGGCACGGTGATCATCCCCGACATGTATGCCAACGCCGGCGGGGTCACGGTCTCCTATTTCGAGTGGGTCAAGAACCTTTCGCACATCCGTTTCGGCCGCATGCAGCGCCGTCAGGAAGAGGCGCGCCACCAGCTGCTGGTGGACGAGCTGGAGCGGCTGTCGGCCGACAGCGGCATCGGCTGGTCGCTCTCGCCGGGCTTCAAGCAGAAATACCTGCGCGGCGCCGACGAGCTGGAGCTGGTGCGCTCGGGCCTCGACGACACCATGCGCGCCGCCTATCAGGCCATGCGCGAGGTCTGGCACGGCCGCGACGACGTGGAGGATCTGCGCGTCGCCGCCTACCTGGTGTCGATCGACCGGGTCGCCAAGAGCTATCAGGCCAAGGGGCTGTAGGCCCTGGCCGAATCGCCCCGCGCACCGGCATCCCGGGGCGGCGGGCGCAGGCCCTCTTCGCCTGCGGCTGCCGTTCCCCGGGCCGGGGCTCAGCCGCCCGGGTTCAGCAGCCGGGCCAGTATGGCATCCTTGGTGATCTGCCCGATCACCCGGCCGTTTTCGTCCACCACCCCGATCGGCTCTTCGCGGTGCCGGATCTTCTCCATCACGCCGTGAATCACCTCGTCGGCCGGCACGCACAGGGCGGGCGCGGCGCTGGCGGGCTCCATCACGTCGCGGGCCTGCAGCACCCCCAGCGGGTTCATGTTGGCCACGAAATCGGCCACGTATTCGTTGGCCGGGCCGGAGAAGATCTCGCGCGGGGTGCCGCATTGCACGATCCGCCCGCCCTCCATGATGGCGATGCGGTTGCCCAGCTTGAAGGCTTCGTCGAGGTCGTGGCTGACGAAGATGATGGTGCGCCTGAGGCGGGCCTGAAGCTCCAGCAGCTCGTCCTGCAGCCGGGTGCGGATCAGCGGGTCGAGCGCCGAGAAGGGCTCGTCCATCAGCAGGATCGGCGCATCCGTCGCGAAGGCGCGCGCCAGCCCCACCCGCTGCTGCATGCCGCCCGAAAGCTCGCCCACCCGGCGCCCGGCCCATT
>WFPZ01000082.1 GCA_015487335.1 Paracoccaceae bacterium | reverse complement strand
CAGGGCGTGCGCTGGTCAGGCGAACACGCCCTGTCCGACAGTCTGGCCACCGCGCGCGGGCTGCGGGTGGCGCTCGTGGACCGGTTGCGCGACGTGGACAGGGCGGCCGATCTTTGAACGCGACGGCGCCGGCGGAAAATGCTAGGCGGGCAAGATGAAACGAATCCCCAGCAAAGAGCAGATCCTCGCCTGGATCTCCGACAACCCGACAAAGACCTCCAAGCGCGACATCGCGCGTGCCTTCGGCCTCAGGGGGGCAGAGCGGATCGAGCTCAAGCGTCTGCTCAGGGAAATGGAGGAAGAGGGCCATCTGCACAAACGGCGCAAGAGCTTCCGCGAGGCGGGCAGCCTGCCGCCGGTGGCCGTCGTCCAGGTGCTGGCGCCCGACGCGCAGGGGGATCTTTTCGCCGAACCGCTGGAATGGGCCGGCGAGGGCGCCCCGCCGCGCATCCTGCTGGTGCTGCGCCGAACGGACCCGGCGCTGGGCGAAGGCGACAGGGCGCTGGTCCGGCTCACCGCCGTGCAGGAAGAGGATTACGCCTACGAGGGCCGGCTGATCCGGCGCATCGGCAGCGGGCCGCGCAAGGTTCTGGGCATCTTCCGGGCCGGCGCCGAGGGCGGGCGGATCGTGCCCATCGACCGCGGCGCCGAGCGCGAATGGCAGGTGGCCGCGCAGGCCACCGCCGGCGCACGCGACGGCGAGCTGGTGGAGGCCGAGCAGACCGGCCCCAGGGGGCGGCTGGGCCTGCCACGGGCGCGCGTTACCGCCCGGCTGGGTGATCCGACCGCGCCGAAAGCGGTTTCGCTGATCGCCATCCACCAGCACGGCATCCCCGACGAGTTTCCCGATTCGGCCTTGTCGGAGGCGGAAAAGGCGCGCATCGGCCCGCTCGAGGGGCGCGAGGACCTGCGCGCGCTGCCGCTTGTCACCATCGACCCGGCCGATGCCCGCGACCACGACGATGCCGTCTGGGCCACCGCCGATGACGACCCGGCCAACCCCGGCGGCCACGTCGTCTGGGTGGCGATTGCCGATGTGGCCCATTACGTGCGCCCCGGCTCCGCGCTTGACCGCGAGGCGCGGCGGCGGGGCAACTCCACCTATTTCCCCGACCGGGTGGTTCCGATGCTGCCCGAGCGCCTCTCGGGCGATCTGTGCTCCTTGCACGAAGGGGCCGAACGGGCCTGTATCGCGGTGCGCATGGTGCTCGACGCCCATGGCAACAAGCTGCG
Organism: Paracoccaceae bacterium; assembly: GCA_015487335.1. Lineage (GTDB taxonomy): Bacteria > Pseudomonadota > Alphaproteobacteria > Rhodobacterales > Rhodobacteraceae > S012-89. The sequence goes on along the minus strand of WFPZ01000082.1, from coordinate 5,855 downwards.
CCATCGCTTCGTGCGCGGGGTCATGCGCTCTGCCGCCTCGCTGAATTACCGGCAGGTCCAGAACGCCCGCGACGGACAGCCGGATGAACAGACTTCCCCTTTGTCAGAGACTGTTATCGAGCCGCTTTACGCCGCCTATGCCGCCCTCAGGCAGGCCCGCCAGAAGCGCCAGCCGCTGGATCTGGACCTGCCCGAGCGCAAGATCGTCCTCGACGACAGGGGCAGGGTGGTTTCGGTGGCCTTCGCCGAGCGGCTGGACGCGCACCGGCTGATCGAGGAGTTCATGGTGCTGGCCAACGTGGCCGCTGCCGAAGAGCTGATCCGCCGCAGGCAGCCGCTGCTGTTTCGGGTGCATGAAGAGCCTGCGCCCGAGAAGCTGGAAGCGCTGCGCGAAGTGGCCGAGGCCTCGGGCTTTTCGCTGCCCAAGGGGCAGGTACTGCACACCCGCAGCCTCAACGCGCTGCTCGCCCAGGCCAGGGGCACGGAGTTCGACGAGCTCATCAACCTCGCCACCCTGCGCGCCATGACGCAGGCCTATTACAGCCCCGAGAATTTCGGCCATTTCGGGCTGGCCCTGAAGGCCTATGCGCATTTCACCTCGCCGATCCGCCGCTATGCGGATCTGGTGGTGCATCGCGCGCTGATCTCGGCCCATGGCTGGGGCGAAGACGGGCTCGGCCCCGAGGAGGTGGAGCGCCTCGCCGAGACGGCCGAGCATGTTTCGCAGACCGAGCGCCGCTCCATGGCCGCCGAGCGCGACACCAATGACCGCTACCTCGCCGCCTATCTCAGCGAGCGCGTGGGCAGCGAGTTCACCGGCCGGGTCAGCGGGGTGGCGCGTTTCGGCCTGTTCGTGAAGCTGGACGAAACCCACGCCGACGGGCTGATCCCGGTGCGCAGCCTGGGGCGCGAGTTCTTCCGCTTCGACGAACGCGCCCGCAGCCTGAGAGGCGAGGAGACGGGGCTGGAGATCGGGCTGGGGCAGCGGGTCACGGTGCGGCTGGCCGAAGCGGTGCCGGTGACCGGCGGACTGATCCTCGAGCTGCTCTCGATAGACGACAAGCCCCTGCCCCGCAGCCCCCGCAACCGGCGCACCACCACGCCCCGCCGCAAGCCGGCGAAATCACGGCGCAAGGCGGAAAAGGTGAAACGGAAGGTGGCGCGCAAGCGGCGGTGACCTGCAGGCCACACCATGTGCCGATCCCGGGGCAATATTGTTGCGCGAAAGCAACATTTTGAGCAATGTTTCCCCAAAAGCTGACGTAACGTCATTGTTATCCGATCGTGAACCTTCTACCTAAGTCTCGAAATGATCCTTGCGGGGTGGGCGATTCCCGAGGTCTCGTCCTGATTTGCAAACCGATTTTCTGGAAAAGGGGTTAATACGGGGGGAAAGAAACATGAAACCGCTCAATGCAGGCATCCTGGCTTCGTTTGCGTTCGGCGCGGCCGCGCTATTCCAGGCCGCGCCGGCGAATGCACAGGCCAACATCAGCGGCTCTGCCGGGTTTTCGGTCGGGATGATGGGATATTCCCAGACAGACCATGACGAAGGCGCGATTGTCGGCGATTTCGCCTTTGACGGAAACATCGGGTTCGACCTCGGCGGCTGGAATGTGATGCTCGACGTCAACAGCGTTTTGCATCGCGACAACCGGGGCGATTTTGATCATTATGCGCCCTGGGGGGTAACCTCATTTGGCCTTCATGCCGGCCGGCAATTTGGAAATGCCTATGTGGGCGGCTTCATGGGAGGAAATGCGTTCCAAGGCAATGATGCCTCTACCTCCAACGGCTACATTACGGGAACGCTGTGGGGCATCGAGGGGCGGATCGAGCCCGCCTCCATGTCAGGCGTTTCGCTTTTCGGTCAGCTGGGTCGCGCCAACATGGTGGGTGACGCAGGCGATACGGCCTTCATCGGCAACTTTGCCCGCTTCGGCGCCGATTACGATGCGGGCAACGGGTTCGGCTTTACCGTTGCTGCCGAGTTCGGGCGCTCGCCGAATATCTTCGAGGATTCCGGCGACTGGGGCGAATACCGCCTCGCCACCGTCGAAGGGCGCCTTGAACGCGGCAACGTGATCTACTCCATTGGCGGAGAGATGGGGCAATTTACAGCAAATACCGAAGATTTCGCCACGTCAAACCGGCTGTTCCTGAAAGCGACCATCCCCTTCGGCCCGAAACCGAAGAGAAATCTGCTCAAGACGCCATACGGCCCTGGCCTGGCCGCCGCATGGGCGGAAACGCTCGACTGATTGCTCGGAGAACCAAACCAGAGGGGCCGCCACGTGCGGCCCTTTTCGTCTCGAAAGGCTCCGTTACAAGGCCGGCTCCGAATCTGCGCCAATGGAAATGGTGCCGCTGAAGGGACTCGAACCCCCGACCCCATCATTACGAATGACGTGCTCTACCAGCTGAGCTACAGCGGCCCATGGAGCGGCTCTTTAGCACCGTCTCCGGTGTCTGTGTAGCCCTAAATTTCGCGCTCCCACTCCTCGGGCTCGGAGGCTGCGTCGGCGGCCGGAGGGCGGGGTTTTTCGGGCCTTTCCTCCGCCTCTTCCTCTTGCGGTTCTGCTTCGTCCTCCGCCTGGTCTTCCTTCTCGTCCTTCTGCCCGACGATCAGCGGCAGCATCGCCGTGGAGGCGGGCAGGGCGGCGCCGGTGTCGGGCGGGGTTTTCCACGCCAGCGTGTCGAAGCCGCCGCACTGGCTGCATACCGGGGCCCAGTCGGCGTGCACGCTCTGGCAGTTCTCGCAAACCCACTGCGGCCCGCGCGGGGCGCTGACGGCCTTGGCCAGCCAGCCGCGCACCACCGCGTCATCGCTGCCCTCGCCGCGCTCGATCGCCGCCATGAGCGCCAGAACCCGCGCCGTGGGCTCTTTCTCGACCAGATCGCCCAGCGCCCTGCGGGCCTCGGCGAATTCCCCGGCCGCGATGTGCAGCTCGGCCAGCAGCATGCGCGTTTCGGGGTGCTCGGGGTTGATCTTCGTGAGCATCTGAAAGCGCCTGAGTCGCTCCTCCGGCGCCTCGTCGGGGACGATACTGGCGAAGGCGGCGGCCAGATCGGGGTGCGGCTGGGCGGCCCAGGCCTTTTTCAGAATCCTGGTCGCGAGGCGCGGTTTGCCGTCGGCGATATAGGCCTGCGCGGCCATCACCGCCGCGGGCACCAGATCGGGCGAAAGACGGTTGGCCTCGATCGCCGCCTCGCGCGCCTCGATGGTGTTGCCCTCGCGGATCACCTCGCGCGCCTCCGACAGCGCCAGCACCGCATCGCGCCGCCTGTAGACGTCGCGCGGCAGGGCGCCGTGGCGCAACTTGGCGCTCAGGGTCTTGCGCGCGCCCTTCCAGTCTTCGTGCTCGGCCTGAAGGCGCAACAGGATATCGCCGGTTTCCTGGTGCCTGGGCTTCAGCGCAAAGGCGCGCTCGGCCAGTTTCATGGCGGTGTCGGTATCGCCCTCTGCCAGCTTCTGCTTCATCAGCCCGCGGATGCCCACGAAGCGGGTGCGCTCGTCGGCCAGAAGACGCTTGTAGATTTCCACTGCCTTCTGGCGGTCGCCTGAAATCTCGGCCGCCTGGGCGGCGATCAGGTTGGTCAGATCCGGCCGGCGGAGGTATTTCTCCGCCTTCGCCGCCTTGGCCATGGCCAGCCGGCCCTCGCCCGAGGCCAGCGCCGTCAACCCCTCGGCCAGCGCCTCGAAACCCCGGCGCTCGCGGCTGCGGTCGAAGTAGCGCGACAGCGCCGTCTCGTCACCGCTGAGAAAGCGGACAACCGCGCCCACCAGCCCCATAAGCTTGAACACCAGCCAGATGGCGAAGATCAGCACCAGCGCCACGATCACCGCCTGCAACGGCCCGAGGTTGAACTCCACCCCCCCGAAGGCAATGCGCACGCCGCCGCCGGCTTCGCTGAGATATCCCGCCCCCAGCGCCAGCGCCGCGATGGCAACGATGAACAGCACGATCTTGACCAGAGACCAGAACATCGCCCGCCCCTATCCGTTCAGCCGGGCGGCAAGATCGGCCACCGCGCGCTCTGCCTGAAGGCGGCGCGAGGCAGCCGCCACCCAATCGGCCATGATCTCGCGCCCGGCCTCGGGCAGAGCCTCGAGCTCGCTCAGGGCGCGGGCCAGGTTGCCCTTGCGCAGCGCGGCCTCGGCGCGCGAGAGCACCGCATCCGGGTCGTCGCCCTCGCGCGGCTCCAGCGAGCGGGCGCCAAGCTGGGTGCGCAGGAAGGCGGTGAACCTGTCGATCCTGCCCTGATCCGCCTCGGCACGAATTGCCGCGGCCAGCGCGGCGCGGGCGGCCTGGGGGAATTGCGCCTGCAGCGTGGCAAGCGTGGGCACGCCCTCGGAGGCCAGATCGGCCAGCGCCCGGGGCACCTCCACGCCGGTGGCGGCCAGCTCCTGCAGCGGGGCGGCAAAGGGCGCGCCATCGGCGATGGCGGCGCGCAGGCTGGCCAAGGCGGCCTGCTGCAGCACCTGCCTGGCCTGCTCGGCGGCGCTGGCCTGCCTTTCCTGCACGCTGTCCTTTTCCTGACGGATGCGCGCCAGCTCTTCCTCCAGCATCTGCCGCATGGCGGCCAGCTCGCGCTCGTAGGCCGCGACGGCCTCGGCACTGGCCCCCGCTTCCGCGAGGGGACGGTTTTCCAAGTCAGCCACGCGCTGCTCCAGCCCGTCAAGCCGCGAGGAAAGCCCGTCCAGCCGCGCCCCGAGGCCTTCGAGCCCCGAGGCCAGCGGCGAGATGTCCGGCGGCGGGGGCAGTTGCGCCAGATCGGAAGCCAGACGTTCGGCCTGCGCCTCAAGCGCGGCGATGCGCTCGGCCTGGGCCGCGACGCTCTGCCTCAGCCTTTCGGTTTCCGACGGCCCCTGTTCGGCCCGCTGAAAGGGCCAGGCGCCGTTGGCATATTGCGCGGCGCCAAAGCCCACCGCCCCGGCCAGGATGCCGCCGGCCAGCAATGCCGCAAGCCCGCCTGCCCGGCCGGCAGCGGGCGGCGCAGGCGGCGCCGGGGCCGAAGGCGCCTGAGGGGCCTTCTCGGCGGGCTCTTCGGCAGGTGCGGATGCGGGCGCCTCCTGCGCGGCGGATTGCGCGGCTTCTGCAGCCGGAGCTTCGGCGGCCCCGGTGTCCTCTTTCCCGGTGTCCTTCGAATTGTCAGCGGATTTGCGCGAACTTGCCACCGTGCCGGGCCCTTTCGAATCTGTTGACGCCGCGCGGGGCGACCGCCGGCAGGTTGAAGGTATAGCCCCCGCCCGGCACCCTCAAGGCGGATGCGCAACGTGTCGCAGGATTGCGCGGGCCATCGCCTCGGCCTCGGGGCGTTCCACCGTCCGGGCGGAGGCAGGCGCGGGGCCTTCCCATGCCGCCAGCACCGCCGGGCTCATGGCCACGAGATGCAGCGGCGCGCCGGCCCCCGCCGCCTGATGCGAAAGCAGCCTGGCCGAGCGGGGCGAGAACAGCGGCAGGATTACCGGGCGCGCCCCTTGCAGCGCGGCCAGCGCGCGGGCGGAAAGGGGGCGCTCTTCCTGACGGTAGATCACTTCGGAATCAGTCTCTATTCCAGCGGAATTGAGCCTTTCGGCCACTTGCCCGCGGCTGTGCTCGCCGCGCAGGAACAACAGCCTTCCCGCCGGGCGGGCACGGGCGAGCAGCGCCACGAGATCATCCGCCGTGCCGTCGGCCGAGATCACGCGCAGGCCCTCCGCGCGGGCGGCGGCCGCGGTGTGCCGGCCCACCGCCCAGGCCCGCATCCCGGCCAGTGCCGCCTGCGAGGCGGCGGCGCGCACCGCGTTCTGCGAGGTGAAGATCAGCCCCGCGTAGGAGGCCGGATCGGCCACCAGCGGCAGGGGCACGATT
>WFPZ01000081.1 GCA_015487335.1 Paracoccaceae bacterium | reverse complement strand
GCGGCGATCAAGAAGGCGATCCGCGACACCGGAGTGGCGGCGCTTTACATCACCCATGATCTGGCCGTGGTGGCGCAGGTTTCCGACGACATCATGGTGCTGCGCAACGGCCGGATGGTCGAGCGCGGTTCTGCCCGGCAGATCATCGCCGCACCAAGGGAGGACTACACCCGGGCGCTGGTTTCGGTGCGCTCCATCGAGCACGAGGAAAAGCCCCCCCGGGGCGAGCCGGTGCTGGTGGCCGAGGGAATCTCGGCGGCCTACGGCAACCGGGTGCAGGTTCTGAAGGACGTGAGCATCGAGGTGCGCCCCGGCCAGACGCTGGCGGTGGTGGGCGAGAGCGGCTCGGGCAAGTCGACGCTGGCGCGGGTGATCACCGGGCTTCTGCCGCCGTTTGCCGGCGAGGTGCGCTTTGCCGGGCGGCGGCTTGCTCCGGCGCTGGCCGAGCGCACCAGGGATGACCTGCGAGAGCTGCAGATGATCTACCAGATGGCCGACGTGGCGATGAACCCGCGCCAGACGGTGGAAACCATCATAGGCCGGCCGCTGGAATTCTATTTCGGGCTGAAGGGGCGCAGGAAGCGCGACCGGGTGGCCGAGCTGCTTGACGAAATCGAGATGGGCGCCGAGTTCATCGACCGTTACCCGGCCGAGCTGTCGGGCGGCCAGAAGCAGCGGGTCTGCATAGCGCGCGCGCTGGCGGCGAAGCCGAAGCTGATCATCTGCGACGAGGTGACCAGCGCGCTTGACCCATTGGTGGCCGACGGCATCCTCAAGCTGCTCCTGCGCCTGCAGGCGCGCGAGGATGTGGCCTATCTGTTCATCACCCACGATATCGCCACGGTCCGCGCGATCGCCGATTCCATCGCGGTGATGTACCAGGGGGAACTGGTGCGCTACGGCCCGAAATCGCGGGTGCTCAGCCCGCCCTTCGACGATTACACCGATCTGCTGTTGTCCTCGGTGCCGGAGATGGAGATCGGCTGGCTGGAGAAGGTGCTGGCGACGCGCCGGATGGAAAGCGCCGGCAACTGAGGCCCGCCCGTGCCGGGCGGTCGGCTCTGGCGGTGCGTATTTGGGCAGGATGCAAGAGACATCCGGTGCGAAGGGTGAGCGCCGCCACAAATGGCCCTGGCGGTTGCGGGGGGCGTTCCGGGTGCGGCCCGAACCGGGCAAGAGAAGGCCCCGCGGTTTCTCCGCGGGGCCGTGCGTTTCGTCACTGGCCGGAGGGCTTCAGTTGCCCACCGTCCTGATGCGGCCCTCGACCTTGACGTTCACCTTGCCCATCTTCTCGATGTAGGCGATCACGTCATTGGCCATCAGGTTGCCGTTGCCCTGGTCGATCAGCACCCGGCCTTCGCGCAGCATGGTATAGCCGTCGCCACCGTTCAGCATGTAGTCGTTGGTGGCCAGCCTGTAGCGCGCGTTCACGTCCAGATCGGCGCCGTTCACCTTGACCGAAACCACCCGCGAGCCCGGCGGTGCGGCGGGATCCCAGACCACCTCGAGCCCCGAGACCTGCGGGAAGCGGCCCGAGCCCTTCTCGACCTTGGAAAATCCGTTTTCCAAGGCCTCCAGAACCTGCTGGCCGGTGACTTCCACCAGCACCGTTGCGTTGCCGAAGGGCAGCTCCGTCATGATGTCGCGGCGGGTCAGCTTGGTGCCCGCTTCGTAGATGCGGTCGGCCCGGATGCCGCCGCCGTTGGTGATGGCGATATCCGCCCCGGTGGCGGCGCGCATGGCATCAACGACCAGGTTGCCCATGGTGGCCTCACCGCCGCGCACCGCGTTGCGGCGCGAATCGAGCACGCTTTCGGTCACCCCGATCACCACGTTGAGGCTTTCATCGAGCTTCTTGCGGAAGGCATCCACCATTTTCTGGGTTTCCGGGTCCGGGGTGACCCTGGCGGTATCGATGAAGCGGAAATCGGGCACCCAGCGCACCTTGCGCTTGCCGTCCTTCTCGGTGATCGTGACGTAGAGATCCACCGGCGAGAGGAAGCGCCCCTCGATCGAGGTTTCCACATAGGCGGTGATGCCGTCATAGGACGTGGCGTAGGAATGATCGTCGCCCGAGATGATCACGTCGAAGGCCTTGCTGGCGATCAGCTGGCGGTCGTTCTCCTGGTTGGTCTGCACCACCCCGATCACCAGGTCTGCCCCGTCGGCGCGGGCCTGCCTGGCGGCGGCGATCCCCGTCTCGACAGTGGGCAGGAACTTCAGGTCGCCCGAGTTGGCAACCTCCGGCGTGGTATCCTGGGCCACCGGAATCAGCGCCACCTTCAGGCCCTCGAACTCCTTGAACATCACGCCGCCCAGCCCCTCGACCGGCGAGCCGTCGGCATTGGTGATGTTGATCGCCGCCCAGGGCGCCTTGGAGGAGGCGCGCTTCTCGAGGAAGTTCTCGACCCCGAAGTCGAACTCGTGGTTGCCCGGCACCGCGATATCGAAGGGCACCAGGTTGGTCAGGTCGATCATGTTCTGGCCCTTGTCGAAGCCCGACAGGACGGAAGGCGAGAGCATGTCGCCGTCGAATACATAGAGCGTGTTGGGATTGGCGGCCCGTTCCGCCCGTGCCACGGCATTGAGCCGCGCCACGCCGCCCCGGCCCTTTTCCTCGTCGAAATTGTAGATGTCGCCGATGCCGAGAATGGTCAGCTTCACCTCCTGCTGGGCCAGCGCCGGGGTGGCAGCCCCGACCGCGGCGAGCATGGCCGAGCCGGCCGCCAGCGCCGCGAATTTCCTGAAATTGATCGACATGTCGGTTTGTCTCCCTCTGTCCGTGGTTTCGGTCGGTTGTCGTTGATACAGGCCATGGTTGTATTTTTCATGACGAGAGTCAAAGGCTTGCACTGCGGGCCGGGCCGGGTGGTGCTGGTCAGTGCGGCATTGACGGCAAGGGCGCGGCGGTGCATCACCCGGTTCATGCTGATCTACAAGGTACTCAGGGCCCCCGAATGGGCCGAACTGAGACGCCTGGGCGCCAGCCCGGGCGCCCCCGTCGACGTGGCCGACGGCTTTGTCCACTTCTCCACCGGCGAGCAGCTGGCCGAAACCTGTGCCAGACATTTCGCCGGTGAAACCGGGCTGGTGCTGCTGGCGGTCGAATCGGAGGAACTGGGCGAGGCCCTGAAATGGGAGCCCTCGCGCGGCGGGGCGCTGTTTCCGCATCTCTACCGCGAGCTGCGGATGTCCGACATCCTGTGGCAGACCGATCTGCCGCTCGGCCCCGATGGCCGCCACCGCTTTCCCGAAGGCATCGCGTGCGACTGATCGAAGGGCTCGGCCTGCGGGCGCTGCACCGGCTTGATCCGGAGCTGTCCCACACCCTGGCGCTGAAGGCGCTGAAGGCGGGGCTGGCCCCGCTGCCCGGGCCCGTCACCTCGCCGCGGCTGGCCTGCACGCTGGCCGGGCTTTCCCTGCCCAACCCGGTGGGGCTGGCGGCGGGCTTCGACAAGAACGCCGAGGCCGTGGCCCCCCTGATGCGCGCGGGCTTCGGCTTCGTCGAACTGGGCGCGGCCACCCCCCGGCCGCAGCCGGGCAACCCCCGTCCGCGGCTGTTCCGCCTGCCTGCGGACAGGGCGGTGATCAACCGTTTCGGCTTCAACAACGACGGGGCCGAGGCCATCGCCCGGCGCCTTGCCCGGCGGCCTGCGGGCATTCCGGTGGGGCTGAACCTCGGGGCCAACAAGGACAGCCCCGACCGCGCCGCCGATTACGCCCGGGTGCTGGAAACCTGCGGCCCCTTCATCGATTTCGCCACTGTCAATGTCTCGTCTCCCAACACCGAGAGGCTGCGCGAACTGCAGGGCAGGGCGGCGCTGTCGGCGCTTCTGGCGGGCGTGATGGCGGCGCGCGCAGCCCTGCCCCGGCCGGTGCCGGTGTTTCTCAAGATCTCGCCTGATCTTGACGAGCGCGAACTGGAGGAAATCGCCGAAGTGGCCTGCGAAGGCGGCATCGACGCGATCATCGCCACCAACACCACGCTGTCGCGCCAGGGGTTGCGCAGCGCCGGGGCGCAGGAGGCGGGCGGGCTGTCCGGTGCGCCGCTGTTTGCGCGCTCCACCCGGGTGCTGGCCAGGCTCTCGATGCTCACCGAGGGCAAGATGCCGCTGATCGGCGTGGGCGGGGTAGGCTCTGCCGAAGAGGCGCTGGCCAAGATCCGGGCCGGAGCCAGCGCGGTGCAGCTTTACACGGCGATGGTGTTCGAGGGCCTTTCGCTCGCCGCCCGCATCGCCCGCGATCTCGACGCCGCCCTTGAACGCGAGGGCCTTGCCAACATATCCCGGGCGGTGGGAACCGAGAGGGAGAAATGGCTGTGAACATCACCATCTGGCACAATCCGCGGTGCAGCAAGTCGCGCCAGACGCTGGCTTTGCTGCAGGAACGCGGGATCGAACCGGAAATCCGGCTCTATCTGAAGGATCCGCCGGATGCGGAGGAAATCCGTGCCGTGCAGAAGATGCTCGGCCTGCCGGTGATCGGGTTCACCCGCACCGGGGAAAAGATCTTCCGCGAACTGGGCCTGAGCAAGGACAGCCCAGAGGACGAAATCGTCAGGGCCATGGCCGAACACCCGATCCTGATCGAGCGCCCGATCGTGATCGCCGGGGCGCGCGCGGCACTGGGCCGTCCTCCGGAGGCGGTGCTGGAGATCCTGTAGCCGGGAAAACCCGCCGCACGGGCATGCCCTTGCGAGGTGGGGGAAGGGGGCTTCTTCATCTTGCTTCAAATACTCCCCGAGCGGAGCGGAACGCCGCCCCGCCAGGGGCGGGCAGAAGGCGTGCGCCGCAGGCGCTCAACCGGGGCCGGCGCCGGCCTCGAGTGCGGGGTAGTGCCAGCCGAGCGTCAGCGCCCGGATGGCGTTGAACAGCACCAGCGCCAGCCACAGCCCGTGGTTTTCGAAAGCCGGCAGCAGGGGGACCAGCAGCGCCAGGTAGGCCAGCCCCGAGAGGACCATCGCGTTGCGCATCTCCCGGGTGCGGGTGGCGCCGATGAAGATGCCGTCGAGCATCCATGAGGGAAAGCCGGTCAGCGCCCCGAACACCGCCCAGGCCAGGTAGAGCCGCCCCGCCTCGCGGACCTCGGGCGCGGTGGCCATCGCATCGATCAGCCACGGCCCGGCCATCCAGAAGAACAGCGCCAGCGGCAGGGCCACCGCCGCCCCCCATTGTGAAGACAGTAAGGCCGCCCGGCGCAGCGCGGCGCGGTTGCGCGCCCCCAGGGCGGCCCCCACCAGCGCTTCGGCCGCGAAGGCGAAGCCGTCCAGCGCATAGGCCATGATATAGAGAAACTGCAGGAGCACCTGGTTGGCCGCCAGGGTGATGTCGCCGAACCGCGCGCCCAGAAACAGGAAGCTCATGAACACCGCCTGCAGGGTGAGCGAGCGCAGCATGATGTCGCCGTTGACCACCATCATCCGCTTCAGGCGCGCGCGATCGAAGATGCGGGGCCAGTCGCGCCACTGACGGCCCGAGAACGCCCCCCGGCACATCCACAGCCCCAGCGCCAGGCCGCTCCACTCGGCCAGCAGCGTGGCCGCCGCCACCCCCGGCACGCCCCAGCCCAGCCCGAGCACGAACCACAGATCCAGGCCGATGTTCAGCCCGTTCATCCACAGTTGCAGCGCCAGCACCCCGCGGGTGCGCTCGGTGGCGATCAGCCAGCCGGTGACCGCATAAAGCGAGATCGCCGCCGGCGCCCCCCAGATGCGAATCGCCAGATAGCCGCGCGCCAGCCCCTCGACCTCGGCAGAGGCGGGCGCCAGCGCGAAGGCGCCGGCAAACAGTACCGCCTGGGCCAGCACGAAGACAAAGCCGGCACTGGCGCCGATCATCAGCGCGCGCATCATGATGGCGCCGGTCTCGGCCTCGTCGCCGGCCCCGCGCGCCTGCGCCACCAGCCCCGTGGTGCCCATCCGCAGGAAGCCGAACACCCAGTAGATCGCGCCGAGGATCACCGCCCCGACCCCCACCGCGCCGATCGGGGCCGCGGCACCCAGCTGGCCCACCACCCCGGTGTCCACCGCGCCGAGGATCGGCACCGTGGCGTTGGACAGCACGATCGGAAGCGCGATGTGAAGTATCCGCCGGTGGGTGACCGGCGCGGATTCAGCCATGGCGCGGCGGCATCAGGAAATGCCCCGTCGCCTGGGCGAACAGGCGCGAGCGGTTGTCCTGCCAGCCCTCCACATGCACCGAGGCATAACGCCGCCCCGAGCGGTTGATCCGGGCCCGCGCATAGGCGTCGCGCGGCAGACCCGAACGCAGGTAATCGACGGTGAAGTCGATGGTCTTCGGCAGTTTCGGCAGGTGCGTGCGGTCCACCGTGGCCGGATCGATGCGGCCGGCCTCGATGTCTTCCCACAACAGCGCCCAGCTCAGCTCGATGATCGCGGTCACCTCGAGGAAGGCGGCCGTGGCCCCGCCGTGCAGCGCCGGCAGGAAGGGATTGCCGATCAGCTTTTCGTCATAGGGCATGGTGGCGGTTATCTCGTCGCCGCGGCGGTCGAACCGGATGCCGAGGAAACGGATGTAGGGCACGCCCTCGACCAGTGCCCTGAGGGCCGAGTCGCGGCGCTGCTTGATCACCTGCACGGGTTCGGGCCTGGGGCGGTTCATTTTTCGCGCTCCACTGTGAAGGCGCCGGTGGCGGCGGCCACCGGGCGGGTGGGATCTTCGTCGAAGGCGGTGGCGCGCACGAAGGCCACCGAGCGGGTGACGTGGTAGCACTCGGCGCGGGCGGTGATCATCTGGCCGGGCGTGGCGGGGCGCATGTAGTCGATGCGCAGGTCGATGGTGGCGGTGCCCAGCGCTCCGGTGGGGTGGCTCATCACCGCCGCCCCGCCGCAGGTGTCCATCAGCGCAGAAACCGCCCCGCCGTGGATCACCCCGGTTTCCGGGTCGCCCACGAGATGCTCGGCCCAGGCCATGCGGATGGTGGCGGTGCCATCGCCGATTTCCGTCAGCTCCATGCCCAGTGCCCTGGCATGCGGGATGGCCTCGATGAACTGGCGCGCCAGTGCCGCCTTGCGGTCCTCCATCTTGCCGTCCTTTCCTTTGCCTGATCGATTTATCCAGCCAGGTCTGCTGCGCTGCAAGGACAATCTTTCGCGTCTGCAGCGCGATTGAACCTGCCCGCCGATGCGACTACCTTGAGCGGAGGAGAATTCCCATGTCCGACACCCGGCTCAGCTTCAAGGAAATGTGCGCCCTGTTCGATGTGACGCCGCGCACCCTTCGCTATTACGAATATATCGAGCTGCTCTCGCCCGAGCGCGAGGGCCGGGCGCGCTTCTACACCCCGCGCGAGGTGGCGCGCATGAAGCTGATCCGCCGTGGCCGCCGCTTCGGCTTTTCGCTGGAGGAAATCCGCCAGTGGCTGGAGATCTACGAGGAGAAGGGCTCGGACGAACAGCTGCGGGTATGGCTGCAGATGGCCGACCGTCAGCTGAAGGCGCTGAAAAGGCAGCGCGAGGAGCTGGATGCCACCATCGAGGATCTGCAGGCCCTGCGTGACGAGACGGCGCGGATGATAAGCTGATTCTCCCTCCTGCCGACCTGCCGGGCGGCTGCAGGGGCGGGGCGAAAAATCGTTTCGTGCGACGCTGGGTCATTTTTCGCAAGATTTCCCTGACCGGGAAGTGACGCAGCGTTAGACTTACGTAAACGTAAAGCCCGCTTGCGATGCGCGGGCTCTGCGCCGAAATAGGGGCAGTCGGCCATCGATGGAGGGCATGGATGAGCGATGAACTGATGACCATCCGCCAGATGTGCGATGCCTTCGGCGTGACGCCGCGCACCCTGCGGTTCTATGAATCCAAGGAGCTTCTCTCGCCGATCCGCGAGGGGCAGAAGCGGCTGTTCACCAGGCGCGACAGGGCCCGGCTGAAGCTGATCCTGCGTGGCAAGCGTTTCGGCTTCTCGCTGGAGGAGATCCGTCAGTTGCTCGATCTCTACGATATCGGCGACCAGCAGCAGACCCAGCTGTCGCGGACCTACGAGCTGGGCCTCAGGCGGCTTGCCGCCATGGAGCGCCAGCGCGACGAACTGAACGAAGCGATCGCCGATCTGAAGGAGCAGCTGGAATGGGGCCGCCGGGTCATCGCCTCGTTCAGGCAGTCTAAAGCAGCCGAGTAGTACGAAACACCAGCCAGGAAAACGAAAATGCCCGAATACAGAGCCCCAGTGAAGGACATGCAGTTCCTTCTGCACGACGTTCTCAAGGTCGGTGAAAGCGACATCCCCGGCTATGACGAACTGGAACCCGATTTCACCTCGGCGGTGCTGGGCGAGGCCGGCAAGCTGGCCTCGGAGGTGCTGGCCCCGCTCAATGCGGTGGGCGACACCGAAGGCTGCGCGCTGGAAAACGGCATGGTGCGCACGCCAGGGGGCTTCAAGGAGGCCTACGAGAAGCTGCGCGAAGGCGGCTGGATGGGCCTCGATTGCGAGCCCGAGCACGGCGGTCAGGGCATGCCCTACATACTCGGCATCGCGGTGGGAGAGATCTTCGTTTCGGCCAACATGTCGCTGAACATGTACCAGGGGCTGACCCATGGCGCCTATTCCACCATCAACGCCCATGGCACCGAAGAGCAGAAGGCCACCTTCCTGCCGAAGATGGTGGAGGGGGTCTGGACCGGCACCATGAACCTCACCGAGCCCCATTGCGGCACCGATCTGGGCCTCATGCGCACCCGGGCAGAGCCGCAGGAAGACGGCAGCTACAGGATCACCGGAACCAAGATCTTCATCTCCGCCGGCGATCACGACCTGTCGGAGAACATCATCCACCTGGTGCTGGCCAAGGCCCCGGGGGGCGGCCCCGGCACCAAGGGGATCTCGCTGTTCATCGTGCCCAAGTTCCTGATCAACGAGGATGGCTCGCTGGGAGAGCGCAACGCGGTTTCCGTGGGCAGCATCGAGGAAAAGATGGGCATCCACGGCAATGCCACCTGCGTGCTCAACTACGACGGCGCCACCGGATACCTGCTGGGCGAGCTGCACAAGGGGATGAGGGCGATGTTCACCATGATGAACGAGGCCCGCATCGGGGTCGGCCTGCAGGGCTATGCCCAGGCCGAGGCCGCCTATCAGGCTGCCGTCGCCTATGCGAAGGAGCGCCTGCAGGGCCGCGCGGTGACCGGGGCGAAGAACCCGGACGGCCCGGCCGACCCGATCATCGTTCACCCCGACGTGCGCCGCGCGCTGATGGACCAGAAGAGCTTTGTCGAGGGCGCGCGCGCCTTCACCTTCTGGGGCGCCAACCTGATCGACAGGGCCCGGCGCGCGGGCGATGCCGATGCCGAGGGGCTGATCTCGCTGATGACCCCGGTGATCAAGGGCTTCCTCACCGACAAGGGTTTCGAGGCCACGGTGCAGGCCCAGCAGGTGTTCGGCGGGCACGGCTACATCGAGGAACAGGGCATGAGCCAGTTCGTCCGCGATGCCCGCATCACCATGATCTACGAAGGGGCCAACGGTATCCAGGCGCTCGATCTGGTGGGCCGCAAGCTGGGCCAGCAGGGCGGCAAGCACGTGATGGCCTTCTTCGAGATGGTCAAGGGTTTCATCAGGGAAAACGAGGGCGACGATCCGCTGAAGGCCGATTTCCTCGATCCGCTGAAGGCGGCTTCCAAGGATCTGCAGGCCGCCGGCATGTACTTCATGCAGCACGGGATGAAGAACCCCGATGCGGCGCTGGCGGGCTCGTATGACTTCATGCACCTGTTCGGCCATACCTGCCTGGGGCTGATGTGGGCGCGCATGGCTCGCGAGGCCCTGGCCGCCCTCGATGCCGGCACCGGCGATGCGGCCTTCTACGAGGCCAAGCTGGCCACCGGGCGCTACTACATGGCCCGTCACCTGCCGGCCACGGCGCTGCACCTTCGGCGCATCGAAAG
>WFPZ01000080.1 GCA_015487335.1 Paracoccaceae bacterium | reverse complement strand
TCCTGTCAGCGCCTGCAGGAAAGAGGGGTAAAGCAGGGTGTCGAACTGGCGCGCCAGATCCGGGTAGATCGCCTCGAAGGCCTGCTTGTAATCGGGGCCGTAATTGCCCGGGGCCTGGATGCCCACCAGCAGCACTGGCAGGCCCCGCGCCCGGGCGGCCTGCAGGATCCCTTGCAGGTTCTTGCGTGCCGCCTCGGGCCGGATGCCGCGCAGCACGTCGTTGCCGCCCAGCGATACCACCAGAGCATCCACCTCGGGCGTCAGCGTCCAGGCCACCCGTGCCAGCCCGCCGGCCGTGGTATCGCCCGATACCCCGGCGTTGATCAGCCGCGCCTCGATGCCGCGCTCGTCCAGCCAGCGCTGCATCTGCGGCACGAAGCCCTCTTCCTGCGCCAGCCCGTAGCCGGCCACCAGACTGTCGCCCAGCACCGCCACCGTCACGGGCTCTTCGGCGGCGGCGGGCACGACCGCCAGCGCCAGCCCCAGCAGCCACCAGGCCACTGTCAGCTTGCGGAGGCGGGCAAACAGGCCATATTGCACAAGGCGAAGCAGGATCGGGAAAGGCGGCATGGCCGAATCGGTAATCTCTCTGAAAGACGCGCGCCTTACCTTGCAGGCAAACACCGGCCGCGTCGATATCCTGCGCGGCATTTCCCTGGAGGTTGCGCGCGGCGAAACCCTGGGGCTGGTGGGGCCGTCGGGCTCGGGCAAGTCGTCGCTGCTGATGCTGATGGGCGGGCTGGAGCAGGCAACCGGCGGGCAGGTCTCGGTTCTGGGGCGCGATCTGTCCGCGATGAACGAGGATGCCCTTGCCCGTTTTCGCCGCGGGCATCTGGGGGTGGTCTTCCAGTCCTTCCACCTGATTCCCACCATGACCGCGCTTGAAAACGTGGCGACCCCGCTGGAACTGGCCGGCATTCCCGATGCTTTCGCCCGCGCCGAGGCCGAGATCGCCGCCGTCGGCCTGGCCGAGCGGGCCGGGCACTACCCGGCGCAGCTTTCGGGCGGTGAACAGCAGCGCGTGGCGCTGGCTCGCGCCGCCGCGCCACGCCCCGACATCCTGCTGGCCGACGAACCCACCGGCAATCTCGACGGTGCCACCGGCAGCGCCATCATGGAGCTCCTGTTCGGCCTGCGCGACCGGCACGGTGCCACGCTCGTTCTTGTCACCCATGCCCCCGATCTGGCGGCGCGTTGCGACCGGGTGGTGCACCTGCGCGACGGCCGGATCAGCCGGCCGCAGGCCGGGGACGCGGCCGAATGAGCCTGCGCGTCGCCACCCGCATCGCACGCCGCGAGTTGCGGGGCGGGTTGCGCAGCCTGTGGGTCTTTCTCGCCTGCCTCACGCTGGGTGTGGCGGCGATCGCCGCGGTGGGGACGGTGCGGGAAAGCATTCGGCAGGGGCTGTCGCGCGAGGGGGCGACGATTCTGGGTGGCGATGCCGAAATCCAGCTGACCTACCGCCGCGCCAGCGCCGAAGAGCGCGCCTGGATGGAGGGCGCGGCCAGCGATGTTTCCGAAATCGTCGATTTCCGTTCTCTTGCCGTGGCGCAGGCGGGCGCAACGGCGCGCCGCGGGCTGACCCAGGTCAAGGCGGTGGACGGGGCCTATCCTCTTTACGGCGAGGTCAGGCTGGAGCCTCCCCTTGCCCTGGACGAGGCGCTTGCCGGCCGCGACGGCCTGCCCGGCGCGGTGATGGAGCGGCTGCTGGCCGAACGGCTGGGCATCGCCCCCGGAGGCCGCTTCCGGCTGGGAAGGCAGGAGTTCGTGCTGACGGCGCTCTTGCTGCGTGAGCCCGACAATGGCGGCGGCGGGTTCAGCCTGGGGCCGCGCACGATCGTGCGCAGCGCAGATCTGCGCGGATCGGGGCTGATCGCGCCCGGCACGCTTTTCCAGACGGCCTACCGGCTGCGTCTGCCTCCGGGCACCGATCTCGATGCCCTTGCCGCCCGGGCGCGCAAGGCCATTTCGGGCGGCGGGTTCCGCTGGCGCGATTCGCGCGACGGGGCGCCGGGCGTGCGCGAATTCGTCGACAACCTGGGCCGCTTCCTGGTACTGGTCGGCCTGGCCGGGCTGGCGGTCGGCGGTGTGGGGATCTCGGCTGCCGTCCGGGCCTACCTGGAAGGCAAGGTGACAGTGATTGCCACCCTGAAGTCGCTGGGCGCGGAGGGGCGGACCATCTTTCAGGTCTACCTGATCCAGCTGGGGATTCTCGGCCTGCTGGGCATCGTGCTGGGGCTGGGGCTGGGAGCGATGGCGCCGCTGCTGCTGGCCCCGGTGATCGAGGCGCGGCTGCCGGTCCCGGTGGTCTCGGGGCTTCACGCCGGGCCGCTGGCGGAGGCGGCGCTATACGGGGCGCTGGTCTCGGCGCTGTTCACCCTCTGGCCGCTGGCCCGGACGGAACGGGTGCGCGCCGCCGCCCTGTTTCGCGATGCCTCTCTGGGCCTCTCCGGCTGGCCCGCGCCGCGCTACCTGCTGTTCGGGCTGGCGCTTCTTGCCGCTCTCGTCGGGGCCACGGCGTGGTTCTCGCCCGCGCCGGGGCTTGCGGCATGGGCCGCGGGGGGCATTGCCGCGGCTTTCGTGGCGCTGCTCGGGGCGGCGTTTCTTCTGCGTCTGCTGGCCGGGAGGCTGGCCAGAAGGCCGGCGTTGCGCCGTTTCCCCACCCTGCGGCAGGCCCTCGGGGCGGTCGGCGGGCCGGGGGGCGAGACCGTCTCGGTGGTCCTGTCACTGGGGCTGGGGTTGTCCGTTCTCGCAGCCGTGGGGCAGATCGACTACAACCTGCGCAGCGCGATCGCGCAGGATCTGCCCGAGGTGGCGCCGGCCTTTTTCGTCGTGGACATCCAGAAAGATCAGCTGCCGGCCTTCCGCGAGCGCCTGAACAGGATCGAGGGCGTTTCCCGCATCGAGGCCGCCCCGATGCTGCGCGGCATGATCACCCGCATCAACGGCCGCCCGGCCCGCGAGGTGGTGGGCGATCACTGGGTGGTCACCGGCGACCGCGGCATCACCTATTCGCAAGCCCCGCCGGATGGCTCCACGGTGGTGGCCGGCGAATGGTGGCCCGAAGGGTATGACGGGCCGCCGCAGATCAGCTTTTCGGTGCACGAGGCCGAGGAGATGGGCCTGAAGCTGGGCGATACGCTGACGGTCAACATCCTGGGGCGCGACATCACCGGCACCATCACCAGCTTCCGCAATGTGGATTTCTCCACCGCCGGCATGGGCTTCGTGCTGTCGATGAACCCGGCCGCCATTTCCGCCGCGCCGCACACCTACATCGCCACCGTCTATGCCGACCCCGCTGCCGAGGCCGCGCTGCTGGAGACCATGGCCGAGGCCTGGCCCAACATCACCGCCATCAGCGTGCGCGAAGCGATCGACAGGGTCTCCGCCGTGCTGCGCGGGATCGCCGCGGCCGTGACCTACGGCGCGCTGGCCACCCTGCTGACCGGCGTGGTGGTGCTGATCGGCGCCGCAGCGGCCTCGGAGCAGCAGCGCACCTACGAGGCGGCCATCCTCAAGACGCTGGGGGCGACCCGTATCGCGGTACTGCTGAACTTCTCGCTGCGCTCGGGGCTGATGGGGGCCGCGGCGGGGCTGGTGGCGGTG
>WFPZ01000079.1 GCA_015487335.1 Paracoccaceae bacterium | reverse complement strand
TCCTTGGCGGGGCGGCTTTCCTCGGGGATGGCGGCATACCATTCCTCGGTGTTGGAAAACATCGCGTCCACGTCGAAGACGACACCCCGGAACGGGTGCTTCTTGTGCCGGACGACCTGCCCCAGATGATATTTTGCCCGTGTCTTCAGCATCGCGTTGCAACCCCCATGGGCAGACAGTATCCAATCCGGTGGCGGCATGTCCATGCGATATGCCGGTTTTCGGGGAAACAGACTGTGAACCTTGCACTGACAGTTCTGGAGATCGTGGCGCCGGTCTTTTTGCTGGCGGCGATCGGTTTCGCCTGGGTGAAGCTGGGGTTCGAATACAGGATCCAGTTCGTCACCCAGCTGGCCATGACCCTCTCGGTGCCGGCGCTGATCTTTTCCGCCCTGCTCAAGACGAAGATCGACCCCGAAAGCCTGTCCATCGTCTCGCTCGCCGCCATCGTGGCCTATCTCGCGGTAACCGTTGCCGCCTGGCTGCTGGTGAGCCTGGCCGGCCTCGACAGGCGCACCTACCTGGCGCCCGCGATCTTTGGCAACACCGGCAACCTGGGCCTGCCCCTGGCGCTGTTCGCCTTCGGGCAGGAGGGGCTGGGCTATGCGGTGGTGATCTTCGCCATCATGGGGATCTATTCCTTCACCTTCGGGGTGTGGCTGGTGTCGGGCGGCGGCTCGCCGCTCAAGGTGGTGAAAGAGCCGCTGGTGGGCGCCACCCTGCTGGGGGCGCTGTTCCTGTGGCAGGGCTGGAAAGTGCCGGCCTTCCTGTTCAACACGATCGACCTGCTGGGGCAGATGGCGATCCCCCTGATGCTGATCACGCTGGGGGTGGCGCTGGCGCGCATCAGCCCCGGGCGGCTGGGGCGGCCCGCGGGAATTGCGGTGGTGAAGGTGGCGATCTGCGCCGCGATCGCCTGGGCGGTGGGCCTGTGGTTCAGGCTGCCGCCGGTGCCCTTCGGGGTGCTGGTTCTGCAGCTCTCCACCCCCGTAGCCGTGACCAGCTACCTGCTGGCCGAGAAATACGGCGCCCGCGCCGAGGAGGTGGCCGGCCTCGTGGTGGTCTCCAGCCTGTTCGCGGTGGTCACGATCCCGCTGATCCTGGCGCTGGTGATCTGAACACGCGCATTTCCAATTCACGCAACGCCGTGAATCGGTTATCATCGCGGAAAAAGGCAAGAGGCAGATGAGCAGATTTTTCCGCACGGCAGGTCTACTGCTGCTACTCGCGGCATGTGGCGCAAGCGTCTATGCCCCTCCGCGCAACCTGGATAACGCCTGCAGCATCGTGAGCGAGCGCCCCGCCTACCTGAAGGCGATGAAACGGGCCGAGCGGCGCTGGGGCGTTCCCGTCGAGGTGCAGATGGCGACCATCTACCAGGAAAGCAAATTCATCGGCAACGCCAGGACACCGCGCAAGTTCTTCCTCGGGATCATCCCGGCCGGGCGTCAAAGCTCGGCCTACGGCTATGCCCAGGCGGTGGACGGCACCTGGGAGGAATACCGGCGCAAGACCCGCAACTACGGCGCCCGGCGCAACAACATCAACGACGCGACGGATTTCATCGGCTGGTACATGGATCAGACGAGCAAACGCCTGGGCATCTCCAAGCGCGACGCCGGGCTTCAGTATCTGGCCTATCACGAAGGGCGCGGCGGGTTTGCACGGGGCAGTTACCGGGCCAAGCCGTGGCTGATGCGGGTTGCCCGCGAGGTCGATGCCCGGGCCAGGATGTACGGCCGCCAGCTGCGCTCCTGCCGCCGGGCCTGATCAGAAGCCGCGCAGCCTGGCCTCGCGGTCGATGTCGAACAGCTCCGGCCTGAAGCTGCGCCGCTCTTTCAGGCCGCGCAGGATCACGGTGGTGCTCTGCCCCGCGCCGTCGGTGGTCACCCACTGGCGCAGCTGGACGGGATCGGCGGTGAAGATCAGCCGGATGTTGCCGTATTCGGGGTATTGCGGATCCTGCAGGACAACGGTGGTGGTCGTACCGTCAGAGCCGAACCCCGCCACCATCCTTTCGCGGGTGAGATCTATCTCCGGGGCAAGGATCAGCGACAAAGGCGTCAGGCCGAGCTGGAATACCTCGGGCGGCTGGTTGGAGCGGGCGTCGAACACCGCCACCTGCCCGCGCCCGGCCAGCACCAGGCTTTCCTCGGGGGGGTCGTATTCGAAGCGGATGCGGCCGGGGCGCCAGATGTAGATCCGGCCGGTGGAGATCGTCCCGTCATCGCTGACCTGGGTGAAGGCGGCCTCCGCCTTGACCAGCGAGTTGAGATAGGCCGAGATCTCGGGCAGGGAAAGCGCTCTTGCCGCGGCCGGCAGGGCCGGCAGCGCAAGAACGAGCGCGACGAACATGGAACGCAGCATCTTCATGGCTCCGATGTAAGCGCTCGACGCCCGGAATGCACCTCGCAAGGGCTCACAAGGCGGAGAACGGCCTATTGCTGCTCGGGCACGAGGATTTCCCGCTTGCCCACGTGGTTGGCCGGGCTCACGAGGCCCTCCTGCTCCATCTGCTCCACCAGCCGCGCGGCCTTGTTGTAGCCGATCGCCAGCTTGCGCTGGATGTATGAGGTGGAGCACTTGCGGTCCCGGATCACGATCTGCACCGCCTGATCGTAGAGTGCATCGTCGGAGCCGGTATTCCCGCCCAGGCCGAGCACCAGGTCGATGTCGCTTTCCTTGTCCTCGTCGGGGCCTTCCAGCACCCCGCTCACATATTCCGGCGGCCCCCAGGCCTTGAGGTGGTTGACCACCTCCTCGACCTCCTCGTCGGAAACGAACGGTCCGTGCACCCGGGTGATCCGCGCGCCTCCGGCCATGAACAGCATGTCGCCCATGCCCAGAAGCTGCTCGGCGCCCTGCTCGCCCAGGATGGTGCGGCTGTCCACCTTCGAGGTCACCTGGAAGGAAATCCGGGTGGGGAAGTTGGCCTTGATCGTGCCGGTGATCACATCCACCGAAGGCCGCTGGGTCGCCATGATCAGGTGAATGCCCGAGGCCCGCGCCATCTGCGCCAGGCGCTGGATGCAGGCCTCGATCTCCTTGCCGGCGACCATCATCAGATCGGCCATCTCGTCGACCACCACCACGATGTAGGGCAGGGTTTCGGGGGTGAGCTCCTCGGTCTCGAAGACGGGCTCGCCGGTGTCCTCGTCAAAGCCGGTCTGCACGGTGCGGGTGAACATCTCGCCGCGGGCCAGCGCCTCGCGGACCTTGGCGTTGTAGCCCTCGATGTTGCGCACCCCCATCTTCGACATCTTGCGGTAGCGCTCCTCCATCTCGCCCACCACCCATTTCAGCGCCACCACGGCTTTCTTGGGGTCGGTCACCACCGGGGACAGAAGATGCGGAATGCCGTCGTAGACGGACAGTTCCAGCATCTTGGGGTCGATCATGATCAGCCGGCATTCCTCGGGCGAAAGCTTGTAGAGCAGGCTCAGGATCATGGTGTTGATCGCCACCGACTTGCCCGAGCCGGTGGTGCCGGCGATCAGCAGGTGGGGCATCTTGGCAAGGTTCGCCACCACCGGATCGCCGCCGATATCCTTGCCCAGCGCCAGCGGCAGCCGCATGGTGCTGTCGCCGAAATCTCGGGATGAAAGGATCTCGCGCAGCAGCACCTTTTCCCGATGCGCATTGGGCAGCTCGATCCCGATCACCGAACGCCCCGGCACGGTGGACACCCGCGCCGACAGCGCCGACATGGAGCGCGCGATGTCATCGGCCAGCCCGATCACCCGGCTGGCCTTCAGCCCCGGGGCGGGTTCCAGCTCGTACATGGTCACGACCGGGCCGGGACGGACCGAGACGATCTCGCCCTTCACGCCGTAGTCGTCCAGCACCGTCTCGAGCATCCGGGCGTTCTGCTCCAGCGCCTCGTCGGAAAGCTGCTGGCGGGGAACGTCCACCGGGTTGGCCAGCAGGCTGAGCGGCGGTGTGCGGTAGGTTGCGGCCTCCTCTTCGGCAAAAAGCGTCGGCTGGGCCTCGGCGCGGGCCTTGCGCGAGGGGCGCGGGGCCTTGCGCGGCGGGTGCTGCACCACCTTGCGCGAAGGCGTCTGCGGCGCGCCGGGCAGGGTGTAGGTCGTGATCCGGGCCTCGGTCTCGGACATCGTACGGGCCGACAGGGGCTCTGGCGAAGGCGGCCCGGCATGAGGCATTTCCGGCTGCGCCGGCTCATGCGCCGGGGCGAATCCCACCGGCTCGGCGCCGTGCGCATGGCGGGAGGTCAGCGGCGGCTCGGCCCGGGCGGTCTCGGCCTGCATCACCTTCCTGCGGGCGATGCGGTTGCGGATCACCTCGGCGATCTTCTCGCGGATCTCGGGGTTCCCGGCGGGTTCGGGCGTCCGGGGCGCAGCCTCGGGGGCTGGCGCGGCCTCGGCAACCGGCGGTTCGGCTCTGCGCCTGATCAGCGACGGCACCCGCGACAGAAGCCCCAGCTTGCCGCGGCGGCGCGCGGGGGCGGCTGCAGGCGCGGGCTGCGGCGGCGCGAAGGCTGCGGGTGCGGCCCCGGGGGCGGCAGCCTCGGCCGCCGCGCTCCGGCGCACCCGCGGCTGGGCCAGCGGGGGCTCGTCCACCGGATGGAACGGCTGATCGGTCAGCTCCTCTGCCCGCTCCTCCTGCAGAGCACGCGCGCGCCCCCGCCCGGGCCAGCGCCCATGAAGGGCCCGGGCCAGTCGCAGGCCGCCCATGGCCCCCAGCCCGAACAGGCGCAGCGCCGCCACATAGGCCATGATGACGCCCAGCAGCAGGAATTTTCCCAGCCCGCGCAGCTCTTCCCGCGTGAAGCCCAGAACATGGGCCGCCATCGCCAGGGTGGCTGCCGCCATCAGCGCCGAGACCAGCTTGAGCCCGAACGCGGCACTGACCGGCGCCACCCCGAGAATGGCCCCCAGCACCGTATCGCCGAACAGCCCGCCAAGCCCGAAGGAATGGCCCCAGTCGGGCCCGGGCACGTGGGTGGAGGCATAGACCGAAGCCAGCGCGATGGCGATCGGGGCGAAGATGATGCGCGGGATGATCCGCTCTTCGCCCACGTGCAGCATGAAGCGCAGGCCCCACCCGGCAAGCAGCACCGCAATTCCCCAGCTGCCCATGCCGGCCACCACGATCAGCGGCGCGGCCAGAGACGCCCCGAACCTACCCAGCAGGTTTTGCGCCGGCTCGTCGGTGGCGGCCAGCCAGCTGGG
This sequence comes from Paracoccaceae bacterium, assembly GCA_015487335.1. Classification (GTDB taxonomy): domain Bacteria; phylum Pseudomonadota; class Alphaproteobacteria; order Rhodobacterales; family Rhodobacteraceae; genus S012-89. Next base: position 5,878 of record WFPZ01000079.1, on the reverse strand, counting down.
ATCTTCCGGCGAGTATGAGGCCAGCATCAGCGCCGTCAGAAGCGCCAGGATCAGCAGCCCGAAACCCAGAAGCTCCTTGCCGCGGCGCTCCAGCATCGCCTGGGTGTTGCTGTCCAGAAGCGGGTCGCGCTGTCTTGCCTGATAAGATGCCATTCGTTCCTCGTCCTCACGCATAAAGGCAGTCGCGAAGCCTGGTCAGGCCGCGCTGCATCTCGTCTTTCGGGGCCACCATGGCGACCCTGACATATCCCCTGCCCGGGTTTTCGCCGCCTGCCTCGCGGCCCAGATAGGCGCCGGGCAGCACCCGCACCCCGGTTTCCTTCCACAGCTTCAGGGCCGCCGCCTCGCCGTCCTCGACCGGCAGCCACAGGAAGAAGCCCGCCCGCGGGGCGGCGCAGCCCGGCACATCGGCGAAGATCTCGTCGGCGAGGGCGTATTTCTCGGCATAAAGCGCGCGGTTTTCCTCCACATGGGCCTCGTCGGCCCATGCCCTTTCGGCGACGCGCTGCAGCGGCAGCGGCAGGGGCGCACCGGCGTAGGCGCGCAGCTGGCGCAGGCGGCGGATGCTCTGCGCTCCACCCGCCACGAAGCCCGAGCGCAGCCCCGGCAGGTTGGAGCGCTTGGAAAGCGAATGGAAGGCAAGCACCCTCTCGGGGTCGGCCCCTGTCTCCTGCGCCACCTGCAAGGCCCCCGGCGGCGGCGCGCCGCGATAGATCTCGGAGTAGCACTCGTCGGCGAAGATGCGGAAATCGTGCTTTTCGGCCAGGTCCAGCAGATCGGCCCAATATTCGCGCGAGGCCACCGCGCCCTGCGGATTGGAGGGCGAGCAGAGATAGGCGATCTCGGCCCGCTCCAGTATCCCGGGCGCAAGGGATGCGTAATCGGGCAGAAAGCCGGTCTCGGCGGTGGCGGGCACGAAGACGGGCTCGGCCCCCACCGCAAGGGCGGCCACCGCGTAGACCTGGTAGAAGGGATTGGGGATCAGAACCACCGGCACCTGCCCGCGCGCCGTCTTTTCGGGGCACAGGGCGATGGCGGCGTTGAACAGCCCCTCGCGGGTGCCGTTGAGCGCCATGACGCGGCTGGCCGGATCCACGCGAACGCCGTAACGGCGCGAGATCCAGCCGGAGATGGCCTCCAGCAGTTCGGGCGTGCCGTCATTGGGAGGGTAGCGGCCGAAACCCTCAGCATGTTCGGCGATGATGCCGCTGACCCAGCCGGGGAAGGGGTGGCGCGGCTCTCCGATGGTCATGTGAATGACCTCGCCGCCCGGCGCATGGGCGTCAAGCAGCCGCCGCAGGCGCGGGAACGCGTATTCTGGCAGGTTCGAGAACCGCTCTGGAAACACCATCAATGCCTCAATCACCGGGGTCATGGCGCCCCGTTTGCCTGCACGATACCGGCAGATGCCGGCCCGGTCCAGAAAAACGCAGCGATTCCCGGCCCCTCGCGGGGCGAGATGTTGCTTTTAGGCCAATGCCGCCTCTGCCGCCGCGCCAAGGCGCAGCAGGTGCTCTTCGCCCATGGGCCGGCCCAGCAGCATGATGCCGGTGGAGGGCAGCCCGGTGGGCAGGGTCAGAGCCGGCAGGCCCATCAGGTTGCCGATGCGGGTGTTGCGCAGCGCCAGAAGGTTTTCCGTGACGTAATAGTCGTGGTCGGAAGCCAGGCGCTCGATATCTGGAGGCAGGATCGGACTGGTGGGCATCAACACCGCATCAAAGCCCGCCACCGCCTCGGCCCAGCTGGCGCGGTGGCGCTCCAGTTCCTGCCAGGCACGAACGAAATCGACCCCGGAAAACTGCCGCCCCGCGCGGAACCTCTCGCGGATCTCGGCGAACATCTTCTCGGGTTCGGCCTCGATTTCGTCCCGCCAGGTGGCATAGGCCTCGGTGGTGTAGAGCACCCCCGAAAGCGCCAGCGCCTCGGCCACGCAGGAGACCTCGCGATAGTCCACCTGCGCGCCGGCGGCCTGCAGCCGCTCGACCGCGCTTTCGAAACCGGCCCGGGGCTGGGGGCGGAGATCATCGAGCGCGGCGGTCTCCAGCACCATCATGCGGGCGCCCTTCAGGGAGGCCCCGCGCAGATCGGCCGCATGTCCGCCCTCGAGAGCGGCCAGCATCAGGGCCGCATCCTCGACGCTGCGGCACAGGGGGCCCACGGTGTCGAAACGCGCCGCCAGAGGCACCACGCCCTGCAGGGACAGCCGCCCGGAGGTGGTTTTCAGGCCGACCAGATCATTCCACGCCGCCGGGATGCGCACCGAACCGCCGGTGTCGGAGCCTACCGCCGCCGCCGCCAGCCCGAAGGCCACCGAAGCCGCCGCCCCCGAGGAAGAGCCCCCCGCCACGGCCTTTTCGTCGTTCACCGAAGGGGGCGTGGCAGTGACAGGGTTGTAGCCCAGCCCCGAGAAGGCCAGCTCGGACATGTGGGTCTTGCCCAGACACACCAGCCCCGCCGCGGTGGCGTTGCGCAGCGCTTCGGCATCGTGTTCCGGCACCCGCCCCGCCAGCAGGGCCGAGCCCGCCTCGGTGGCCACGCCTGCGGTATCGAACAGATCCTTCCAGGAGACGGGAACCCCGTCGAGCGGCGAAAGCCGGTGGCCGGCACGCGCGCGCTCCGCCGCGGCATGGGCTTCGGCCAGGGCGCGTTCCTCGGTGAGGCGGGCATAGATGCGCTCTTTCAGGGGGTGGGCGTTGATGGCGGCGAGATGCAGCTCGCACAGCGCGACCGGGTCGATCTCTCCGCGCCCGATGCCACGGCCCAGTTCGGCCGCGGTCATGTTCAGCCATTCGTCGTGCATCATCGCCTCCCGTTGCTTCGCGCCGACGGTAACGGCAGCGCGGGCCATGGACAATCCCGCGCGGGAGGGGATACTTGGCGCATGGGGTTCGACTGCGACATCGTGATAGCCGGGGGCGCGCTCAACGGCTCGGCGCTGGCTCTGGCGCTGGCCGGGGCGGGGTTTCGCGTGGCCATGGTCGATCCGGTGCCACCGGCCACCCAGGGGGCGGAGGGCTTCGACGGGCGCGGCTATGCCCTTGCGCTGACATCGCAACGGCTGCTGGAGGCAATCGGCATCTGGCCGGAGGTGGCCGGGCACGCGCAGCCGATCCTCGAGATAAAGGTCAGCGACGGGCGGGCCGGCGAGGGGCCCTCGCCTTTCGTGCTGGAATTTCACCACGGCGAGATCGAGGAAGGCCCGATGGGCTACATGGCAGAGGACCGCTTCTTGCGGCGCGCCATGTTCGCGGCGATCGAGGCCAGCGATTCGATCGAGCTGATCTCCGGCGATTCGGTCATCGCGCACGAGGTGGGCCCGACCGGGGTGCAGGTGGAACTGGCCTCGGGGCGGGCGCTTTCGGGCGCGCTTCTGGTGGGCTGCGACGGGCGGCGCTCGGCCACCGCGCAGCGCAGCGGAATCAGGCGCATGAGCTGGGATTACGGGCAGACGGCGCTGGTCTGCGCGGTGACCCATGAAAAGCCGCACCACGGCATCGCGCATCAGTTCTTCATGCCGCCGGGGCCGCTGGCGATCCTGCCGCTGCCGGGCAACATGTCTTCCATCGTCTGGACGGAAAGCCACGAGGAAGCGGCGCGCATCCAGGCCTTGCCGGATGCGGACTATCTGCAGGCCCTGCGCCCGCGGTTCGGGGATTTCCTTGGCGAGATCGGCCTCGCCGGAGCGCGCTTCACCTATCCGCTGAACCTGACGCTGGCCCATGCCTATGTGGCCGAGCGGGTCGCGCTGGTGGGCGATGCGGCCCACGGGGTGCACCCGATCGCAGGCCAGGGGCTGAACGCGGGGCTGAAGGACGTGGCCGCGCTGGCCGAGGTGCTGGCGCTGGCGCGCCGGCGCGGCGAAGACATCGGACGGCTTGACGTGCTGGAACGCTACCAGCAGTGGCGGCGCTTCGACGTGGCCACGCTGGCGGTGGCCACGGATGCAATCAACCGTCTGTTTTCCAATGACAATTCTCTCCTCCGCCTGGGTCGGGATCTGGGGCTGGGGCTGGTCAATGCCCTGCCCGGCCTGCGCCGCGCCTTCATCCGCGAGGCCGCCGGGCTGACCGGCGAACTGCCGAAACTTCTGCAGGGCCGCCCGGTCTAGCCTCAGGGCCGCGGGCGTCTCACTCCAGCGGGCGGGCCTCGTCGGGCAGCATGATGGGGATGCCGTTGCGGATCGGATAGGCCAGGCGCGCCTTCTTCGAGATCAGCTCCTGACGCTCGGCATCGTAGCTCAGCGTGCCCTGGGTGAGCGGACAGACCAGCGCCTCGAGCATCCGGCGGTCAAACTCGGGCCGAGGGGGGGTATCGGGGGGTTCGTTCATTGCATCACCTCCTCGCCGGAGCCGCCGCGCATCGCGTATTCCAGCAGCGCCTCCAGCGTTTCGCGCCGCCGAGTCAGGGTGGGCGCCTCGAGCAGAGCCTGCTTTTCCTCGGGGTCGAAGGGGCAGAGCATGGCCAGCGAGTTGATCAGCAGCTCGTCCTCGGCCTCGGAGAGCGATTCCCAATCCGCCTGAAGCTCCTGCGCCACGAAATAGCGGCTGAGCAGCGGCAGGAAGGCCTCGCGGTCGAACCCCGGATCACGTTCCGGGGGGCCGAGATCCTGCTCGTATTCGCTCCATTTCACCTGGCACTTGCGGTATGGGGCGAAGCCCTCGATCTCATGGGCGATCCGGTATCGCGAGACGCCGGAAAGCGTGATCATGTAGCGCCCGTCCTCGGTTTCGGAAAAAGCCGTCACCCGGCCGGCGCAGCCCACCCGCTGCAACGCCTTGCGGTCGGCCGGGCAGGGCTGGATCATGCCGATCAGCCGGTGTTCGGTTTTCAGCGTGTCATCCAGCATCGCCAGGTAGCGCGGTTCGAATATGTGCAGCGGCAGACGGGCGCGCGGCAGGAGCAACGCCCCCGGCAGGGGAAAGACCGGGATCTCCGGCGGCAGGCTGGCCTGGTTGAACATGAGGCCAGCCTAGCCCGTCGGGGCCGTCAGGAAAATATCAGCGACGACAATTTCCGCCGGCCGTTGAGAACGATCGGGTCGTTCGGCTTCAGCGCGTCGAAAATGGTGAACAGCTGCTTCTTGGCGGCGCCGTCGTTCCACTCGCGGTCACGGCGGAAGATTTCCAGCAGTTCGTCCACCGCCTCCTGCACCTGCCCGGCGGCATAGAGCGCCTGGGCCAGATCGAACCGGGCCTGCAGATCGTCGGGGGCGGCCTCGACCCTGGCGCGCAGTTCGCTCACCGGGCCGGCCTCGGCCGCCTGCTTCGCCAGTTCCAGCTGGGCGTGGGCGGCCTCCATCTCGGGGGTGTCCGAGATTGCGGCCGGCGCACCGTTGAGCACCGCCTCGGCCTGGTCGAGATCTCCCACCGCGATATGGGCCCGCACCAGCCCGCCATAGGCGGCGGCATTGTCGGGCTCCTGTTCGAGGATGGCGGCGAAGGTCTGGGCGGCATCGGCCGCCGCGCCCTCGGCCAGCATCGCCTCGGCGGCCTCGATGGCCTCGGACAGGCCGCTCCCCTTGCCGGCCGCGACCAGGCGATCGATGAACGCCTTGATCTGCGAGCCGGGGATGGCCCCCTGGAAACCGTCCACCGGCTTGCCGTCAACGAAGGCATAGACGGTGGGAATCGACTGGATGCGCAGCTGCGCGGCGATCTGCTGGTTCTCGTCAACGTTGATCTTCACCATCCGGACCTTGCCGCCGGCCTCGTTCACCGCCTTTTCCAGCGCCGGGCCCAGCGTCTTGCAGGGCCCGCACCACGGCGCCCAGAAATCGACGATGACGGGCACCTCCCTGGAGGCCTCGATCACGTCTTCCATGAAGGTCATTTCGGTGCCGTCCTTGATCAGGTCACCGGTTGCGGCATTTGCGTTTGCG
>WFPZ01000078.1 GCA_015487335.1 Paracoccaceae bacterium | reverse complement strand
TTGGGCCCGACGATCACCGCGATCTGGCCCTTGTCCACGGCCACCGTGCACTCGTGCAGGATGTCGGCCGCGCCATAGCCGCCGGTCATCCGATCGCCGATCAGGAAGGGCTCAGACATCGGCCCGCCCTTTCTTCTTCTGTCCGGAAATGCACCCGCCGGAGGCATGAATTGCGCTCATGCCCCGGCCTCCGCCTTCACCTTGTTCTTCATTCCGCGTCCCAGATAGGCCTCGATCACGGCCTCGTTTTCCATGATGTGCTCCGCCGGGCCCTCGGCCAGCACCTTGCCCTCGGCCATGACGATCACCGGGTCGCAGAGGCGGCCGATGAAATCCATGTCATGCTCGATCATGCAGAAGGTGTAGCCCCGTTCCTTGTTGAGGCGCACGATGGCGTCGCCGATGGTGTTGAGCAGCGTGCGGTTGACGCCCGCGCCCACCTCGTCGAGGAACACGATCCTGGCCTCCACCATCATGGTGCGGCCCAGCTCCAGCAGCTTCTTCTGCCCGCCCGAGAGGTTGCCCGCCTTCTCGTCGGCCAGATGGTCGATGGTGAGAAACTCCAGCACCTCGTCGGCGCGCCTGCGAAGCTCGCGCTCTTCCTCGCGGATGCGCCCGCGCGCAAACCAGGCGTTCCACAGCGTCTCGCCCGACTGGTTGCCCGGCACCACCATCAGGTTTTCGCGCACCGTCATCGAAGAGAACTCATGCGCGATCTGGAAGGTGCGCAGAAGCCCCTTGTGGAAAAGCTCGTGCGGCGGCAGGCCGGTGATGTCCTCGCCATCCATGTAGACATGTCCGGAGGTCGGTTTCAGAACTCCGGCTATCACGTTGAAAAGCGTTGTCTTTCCGGCCCCGTTCGGGCCGATCAGGCCGGTGATGGAGCCCTCGCGTATCTCCAGCGACGCCCCGTCCACCGCATGAAACCCGCCGAAATGCTTGTGCAGGTTCTCGACGACGATCATTGCACGGCCACCCCCAGTTCGCGCATCACCCGCGCCCCTCACTTAGTGAAACAGCCCGGAAATTCCGGGCTGCTTCAGATTTTCTCGCATGCTGGATCAGCGGTATTTCACCGTGGTGATCTTGCCGTTCTTGATGACGATCTGGCGGTAGTTGCCCGCCGATTCGCCCGGCCCGATCAGCTCCACGGCGGTGGCGCCGACGTAGTCGATGTCCTTGCCCTCGGCCAGCAGCTTGAGCGCCTTGCCCAGCTCGCCCGGCAGGATCGGCTCGCCCGGGGCGTTGGCCACTTCCATCACCTTGTCCTTGTAGGCGGCCGGATCGGAAGAGCCGGCGGCCTGCATCGCCAGCATGATCAGCGCCGCGGCGTCGTAGCTTTCCGGCGTGAAGGGCGAGCTTGCGTCGAAGGCACCGCCGACGATCTCGGTGAACTTCGCGGCCCCCTCGCTGTCGGTGCCCGGATGCTGCCCGGTGGAGCCGTCGATCTCGGTGCCGAAGTTCTCCTCGAGCGCGCTGGAGATCATCCCGTCGGGGAAGTGGAAGGTGTCGAAGGCGCCCGAATCGAGCGCGGCGCGCACGATGCCCGAACCGCCCTGATCGACATAGCCCGCCACCACCAGGCGCTGCCCGCCGGCCGCCGCCAGCGCGCCGACCTCGGCCGAGTAGTCGGCCTTGCCGTCCTCGTGGGCGGCGTTGATCGTCACCTTGCCGCCGCGCTCCTCGAAGGCGGCCTGGAAGCTGTCGGCCAGGCCCTTGCCGTAGTCGTTGTTGGTGTAGGTGACGGCCACCTCGTTGATGCCCTGCTCAAGCAGGATTTCGGCCATCACCACGCCCTGGCGGGCATCCGAAGGTGCGGTGCGGAAGAACAGGCCGTTGTCCTCGGCCGTGGACAGCGCCGGGGAGGTGGCCGAGGGCGAGATCATCACCACGCCGTTGGGCACGGCCACGTTGGAGAGGATCGCGCCGGTCACGCCCGAGCAGTCGGCGCCGACGATGCCCTTGACCCCGTCGCCGGTGATCAGGCGCTCGGCAGCGGCGGTGGCGGCGCCCGCGTCGATGCAGGTGGAGTCGGCGCGCACCGGCGTCACCGTCGCCCCGCCCAGAAGCGCGCCGGACTCGGTGACTTCCTTCATCGCCAGCTCGGCGCCGGCAGCCATTTGCGGGGTGAGCGATTCGATCGGCCCGGTGAAGCCCAGGATGATCCCGAGCTTGATTTCTTCCTGGGCAAGGCTCGCGCCGGCACTCAGGGCCACGGCCGCAGAGGCCAGAAGCAGTTTTTTCATGTGATAACTCCCTGTTTGGATCGATGTCCTGACGCCGGACGTTAATCCGCGGCGCGGAAAAAGAAAAGACTGACAATCCGTTTCCAGCCCGTCCGGCGGGCGGTTTTTGCCGCATGCGGCAGAATTTCGCGCTGCCCGCTCAGGCCGGCATCCGGCCCGCCCGGGCGCCGCGCTCGCGGTAGGGGGTTATGTCGTAGTGGGCCCGGTAGCACTTGGAGAAATGCGACGGCGAGGTGAAGCCGCAGGCGAGCGCCACGTTGATCACGCTCATGTCGGTCTGCATCAGCAGGTTGCGCGCCTTCTGCAGCCGCAGCTCCATGTAGTAGCGCTTGGGGCTGCGGTCGAGGTAGCGGCGGAACAGCCGTTCCAGCTGGCGCGTCGAAAGCCCCACCTCGCGGGCCAGCACCGAGGGGCTGATCGGCTCTTCCATGTTGTTTTCCATCATCCGGATCACCGCCGAGAGCTTGGGGTGGCGCACCCCGATGCGGGCGGGCACCGAAAGGCGCTGGGCGTCCTGATCGGTGCGGATCGAGGAATAGATCAGCTGGTCGGCCACGGTATTGGCCAGATCCTCGCCGTGGTCATCGGCGATCAGCTTCAGCATCAGGTCGATGGAGGCGGTGCCGCCCGCGGCGGTCATCCGGTTGCCGTCGATGGCAAAGACGGATCTGGTCAGCGTCACCTCGCCGAATTCCTCGGCGAAACTGTCCTGGTTCTCCCAGTGGATGGTGGCGCGCCTGCCGTCCAGCAGCCCGGCCATGGCCAGGGTGTGGGCGGCGGTGCAGAACCCGCCGATCGCCGCCCCCCGGCGGGCCTCGCGGCGCAGCCAGCTGATCACCGGCCGGCTCGAGGCCCGCGCCACGTCGATGCCGCCGCACACCAGGATGGTGTCGTCGCGCCGGGTTTCCGGCAGGTCGGAGTCGAGCACGAATTCGGTGCCGTTGGAACAGGCCACCTTGCCGCCGCCCTCGCCGACCAGCATCCAGACATAGGCCTCTTCGCCCAGCTCCCGGTTGGCGATGCGCAGGCTTTCCAGCGCCCCCGCGAAGGGCAGCATGGAGAAGTTCTTCAGCAGGAGGAAGACGAAGCGGCGCGGCCGCCGTCCTGTCCGGGTATCGTCTGCCATGCTCACCATCGCTCACCTGCCCGGCCGGAAGACTGAACGCAGCATCGAAAACAGCCTTCGCCACGTGCTTCAAGGGATTCGTGCGGCTATTCTAGCATGGGGGCGGTCTTTGTTTGCAGTGCGGCGAAGGGCGGATTATATACGATCGTCGCATCATCTTTGCCGGAGCTGGAACAATGAGCGAGTGGGTGAAAACCGGGTGGCGTTCGAAACCGCGCGTCCAGATGCCCGAGTACACGGACCAGGCCGCGCTGCAAGCCGTCGAGGCGCAGCTGGCCAAGTATCCGCCGCTCGTCTTTGCCGGCGAGGCGCGGCGGCTGAAGGAGAAACTGGGCAAGGCGGCCCGCGGCGAGGCCTTCCTGCTGCAGGGGGGCGACTGCGCCGAGAGCTTCTCGGAGTTCTCCGCCGATCTGATCCGCGACACCTTCAAGGTGATGCTGCAGATGGCGATGGTGCTGACCTACGGCGCCAAGGTGCCTGTGGTGAAGGTGGGCCGGATGGCCGGCCAGTTCGCCAAGCCGCGCTCCTCTCCCACCGAGGTCATCGACGGAAAGGAGCTGCCCAGCTACCGCGGCGACATCATCAACGGCTTCGAGTTCGACCCCGAGGCGAGGGTGCCCGACCCGCGACGCATGCTGCAGGCCTATACCCAGGCCGCGGCCACGCTGAACCTGCTGCGCGCCTTCTCGACGGGGGGCTATGCGGATGTCCACCAGGTGCACGCCTGGACGCTGGGCTTCACCGAGAGCGACGAGGCCGAACGCTACCGCGACATGGCCCGGCGCATCACCGACACGCTGGATTTCATGCGTGCCGCCGGCGTCGACAGCGAGCGCGCCTACACCCTGCGCACGGTGGAATTCTACACCAGCCACGAGGCGCTGCTGCTGGAATACGAAGAGGCGCTGTGCCGGGTCGATTCTACCACCGGCCTGCCGGTGGCGGGCTCGGGCCACATGCTGTGGATCGGCGACCGCACGCGCCAGCCCGACGGCGCGCATGTGGAGTTCCTGCGCGGGGTGCAGAACCCGATCGGCCTGAAATGCGGGCCTTCCCTCACCACCGATGACCTCAAGCGGCTGCTGGAGAAGCTCAACCCCGAAAACGAGCCGGGGCGGCTGACCCTGATTACGCGCTTCGGCGCCGGCAACGTGGGCGAGCACCTGCCGCGGCTGATCAGGGCGGTGCGCGAAGAGGGTGCCAACGTGGTGTGGTCGTGCGATCCGATGCACGGCAACACCATCAAGTCGTCCTCGGGCTTCAAGACCAGGCCCTTCGATTCGGTGCTGCGCGAGGTGCGCGAGTTCTTCGCCGTTCACAACGCCGAGGGCACGATCCCCGGCGGGGTGCATTTCGAGATGACCGGCAAGGACGTGACCGAATGCACCGGCGGCATGCGCGCGGTGACCGACGAGGACCTCTCCAGCCGCTACCACACCGCCTGCGACCCGCGGCTCAACGCCAGCCAGGCGCTGGAGCTGGCCTTCCTGGTGGCCGAGGAGCTCAGCAACCGCCGCCGCGACAGCCAGGAGGCCGCGGTGGTCTGAGCTTGGCGCGGGGCCGGCCCGGGGCCGTGGCGCGGGGAGCATTCCGGGACAGAAGAGAGATGGCGGGGCGGTGCCCCGGCGCTCTGTCTGGGTGGGCGGACGGGGCGAATTTCATGGGCGGAAATGTTCATGTGAAATTTTTCGAAGGCGAAACGAAATAAAACCGTGCTCGAACGCGGCAGAGGCGATATGCTGCGCCTGAAGCGGACAAGACGGCACGAACACCCATGGTCTTATCTGAGAGGCAGCGGAAGATACTTGAGCTCATTCGCGAATCGGGCGCGGTTGGGGTCGATGATCTTTCGGCGCGGTTTTCGGTGAGCACGCAGACGATCCGGCGTGATCTGAACGAGCTGTGCGGTGCGGGTTTCGCACGCCGTGTTCATGGCGGGGCGCGGGCGGTGGATTCGATTTCGGTTTCCAACGTCGATTACCGCCAGCGCCGTGATCTCAACCGCGCCGCCAAGGAGGCGATCGCCCGGCGCGCGGCGGCGCTGATCCCCGATCACTGTTCGCTGAGCCTCAACATCGGCACCACCACCGAGCAGGTGGCCCGGGCGCTGGCCGGACATCGCGATCTGGTGGTGATCTCCAACAACATCAACATCATCACCACCCTGATCGGCACCTCCCAGCGCGAGCTGATCATGGTCGGCGGCGCGGTGCGCCCCTCCGACGGGGCGGTGATCGGCGGGCAGGCGGCCGAGTTCATCGCCCGCTACAAGGTGGATTACGCGATCATCGGCTGTTCGTCGGTGGAGGAGGACGGGGCGGTGCTGGATTTCGACGCGCGCGAGGTCTCGGTGGCGCGCGCCATGCTCGCGCACGCGCGCGCCCGGGTGCTGGTGTGCGACCATTCCAAGTTCGCCCGCACCGCGCCGGTGCGCATCTGCAATCTCGACGCGCTCGACTACGTGATCACCGACCGCGCGCCGCCCCCCGCCTTTCTCGACGCCGCCGCGGCGGCCGACACCGAGGTGCTGATCGCGGGTGCGGGCGAAGACGGGCAGGGGGGGCGAGATGAGCGCGGATGAGACACAGGGGCAGGTTCATGACCTGCTGATCATTGGCGGCGGGGTGAACGGCTGCGGCATCGCCCGCGACGCCGCCGGGCGCGGGCTGAAGGTTGTGCTGTGCGAGAAGGGCGATCTGGCGCAGGCCACCTCCTCGGCCTCGACCAAGCTGTTTCACGGGGGCTTGCGCTATCTGGAGTTCTTCGAGTTCCGGCTGGTGCGCGAGGCGCTGATCGAGCGCGAGGTGCTGCTGCGGATGATGCCGCACATCTCCTGGCCGCTGCGCTTCATCCTGCCCCATGACCCCGATCTGCGGCTGGAAAACGACATCTCGCCGCTGGGCCGTCTGTTGCGCCTCACCATGCCCTGGCTGCGCGGCCGCCGCCCGGCCTGGCTGGTGCGCACGGGGCTGTTCATCTACGACCATCTGGGCGGGCGCGAGATACTGCCCGGCACGCGCACGCTGGACCTGCGCCGCCATCCGGCGGGCCGGGTGCTGGACGGCCGCTTCACGAAGGGGTTCGAATATTCCGACTGCTGGGTGGAGGACAGCCGGCTGGTGGTGCTCAACGCCCGCGACGCCGCCGCGCGGGGGGCGCGGGTGCTCACCCGCACCAGCGTCGAAAGCGCCGAACGCGCGGGCGGGCTGTGGCGGGTGACGCTGGCCGGCCCGGAGGGGCGCCGGCAGGTGGCCGCGCGCATCCTGGTGAATGCCGCCGGCCCCTGGGTGGAGGAGGTGCTGAAGACGCGCATCCACGCCGCCAGCACCGACGGGGTGCGCCTGGTGCGCGGCAGCCATATCGTGATGCGGCGGCTGTTCGACCACGACCAGCCCTATTTCTTCCAGCTGCCCGACGGGCGGATCATCTTCGCCATCCCCTACGAGAGCGACTTCACCCTGATCGGCACCACCGACGTGGACCATCAGGGCGATCCGGGGCAGGCCGTCTGCACCCCGGAAGAGCGCGCCTATCTGCTGGCCGCGGCCGGGCGCTTCTTCCGCGTGCCCCTGCGCGAGGAGGACGTGGTGTGGAGCTACTCCGGCGTGCGGCCGCTTTATGACGATCACGCCGCCTCGGCCACCGCCGCGACCCGCGACTACGTGCTGAAGCTTTCCGCCCCCGAAGGGGCGGCGCCGCTTCTGTCGGTGTTCGGCGGCAAGATCACCACCTACCGCCGTCTGGCCGAGCACGCGCTGGAGAAGCTGGCGCCCCACCTGCCGCGCGACAGCGGGCCGTGGACGGCCGGCGCGCCGCTGCCGGGGGGCGATTTCGCGGTGGACGGGGCAGGGCGGCTGAAGGCGGATCTGATGGCGCGCCACCCCTTCCTCGACGAGCGCTGGGCCCGGCGGCTGGTGCGCGCCTATGGCACCGAGGCCTTCGCGCTGCTGGACGGGGCGAAGGCCGCCGGCGATCTCGGCCGCCATTTCGGCTGGAACCTGACCGAGCGCGAGGTGATCTGGCTGCGCGAGCGCGAATTCGCCCGCACCGCCGAGGACATCCTGTGGCGCCGCTCCCGGATCGGGCTGCGCCTGAACGAGGCCGAAACCGCCGCCCTGCAACGGTGGCTGGAGGAAAACCCCGCCTGAGGGCCGGGGGCGGTTCAGTCGATCAGCGGGTCGGGCCTGGCGAAGGCGATCAGCTTGTCGAGATCGGTGATCACGATCTCGTTGCCGTCCACCTGCACGCCGTGGTTCCTGAGATTGGCAAACGCACGCGAGAGGTTCTCGCGGGTCATGCCGAGGAAGGTGGCGATCCGCTTCTTTTCGAAATCCAGCGCGAAGCGCTCCTGCGCGCCGTGGGCGTGGTATTCCTTGAGCAGGAAATTGGCGATCCGCTCGGAGGAGGTGCGCAGGCGGAGGTTCTTGGCCCCCTTGATCGCGCCGCGGTAGCAGGCGGCCAGTTCCGAGACGATCGCCTTGGCGAAATCGGAATCGCGCTCGAACACGGCGCGGATGTCTTCGGAGGGGATCATGATCAGCCGGGATTTTTCCAGCGTGCGGGCCGACATCAGGTAGGGGCGATCCTTGATGGTGGCCGCCAGGATGAACGTGTCCTGCGGGCCGAGCAGGAACAGCGAGGTCTCGCGCCCCTGCCACGAGGCGAACATCTCGATGCAGCCGGAGATGACGACATGCAGGAAATCGGCCGGATCGCCCTCGGTGATCAGCTCGGCGCGAGGGGGGAAGTTCTGCACGTAGGCGCCGCGGGTCAGATCCCGGAACGAGGCTTCGCTGACCTGCGCGAACAGGGGCAATGCGCGAATCTCGTCGATGTGGCGTGACAGCATGAGAGCCCCCGGCCTTGTGGTGTGACATTCATCACGGATGTGCGAGGCCTGAGTCAAGCGCTGTCGCGACCATTGCGACATCATGGTTTGAGGAGTTCTTCGCTGCTGCAGAAAGTTTTCTTTAATATCATAAAAACAAATGACTTTTTGTCGCACCATTGATTTCGATCAAGTAAATCGAGACGATTTTCCCACCAGTTTCATCACGACCAGTGGGCCCGTGCGGGGCCGTTCATTTCGGAGGGTTGATTATGCACGAACTAAAGGGCGTGACCCGAAGAGACGAATATCGGGCGTTGGGGTTGAGCACGCTCGCATTCACCGTCTGCTTCGCTGTCTGGACGATTTTTTCGATCATTGGCGTCGAGATCAAGCAGGAGCTGGGCCTGAGCGAGACCCAGTTCGGCCTGCTGGTGGCAACCCCCGTTCTGACCGGTTCGATCAGCCGGATCTTCCTTGGCGTCTGGACCGACCAGATCGGCGGCCGCATCATGATGACGGTGCAGATGCTGATCACCGCCATCAGCGTCTGGCTGCTGGCCTCGGTGCAGACCTACGCGGTGTTCCTGATGGCCGCCCTCGGGCTGGGGCTTGCCGGCGGGTCGTTCATCATCGGCATCGCCTATGTCTCGCGCTGGTTCCCGGCCGAGAAGCAGGGCACCGCGCTGGGCATCTTCGGGGCCGGCAACGTGGGTGCCGCGGTGACCAACTTCGCCGCGCCCTTCCTGGTGCTGGCCGTGGGCTGGCAGGGCACGGCGAAGATCTATGCCGTCGTGCTGGTGGCCATGGCGATCATCTTCTACATCTTCGCCAAGGACGACCCGGTCGTGGTCGAGCAGCGCAGGACCGGCAAGAAGCCCCCTTCGGCGCGCATGCAGCTGGAGCCGCTGAAGAACATCCAGGTCTGGCGTTTCGCCACCTACTACTTCTTCGTCTTCGGCGCCTTCGTGGCCTTCGCCTCGTTCCTTCCGCGCTACTACGTGGGCGCCTACGGGGTGAGCCTCGCCGCGGCCGGCGTGTTTGCCGGGATGTACTCGCTGCCCGGCTCGATCTTCCGTGCGCTGGGTGGCTGGATGTCCGACGTCTGGGGCGCACGCTTCGTGATGTATCTGACCTTCATCGTCTCGCTGATCGTGCTGTTCATCATGAGCTACCCGCCCACGACCTACATCATCGAGGGCATCCCCGGGCCTGACGGCAAGCCGACCCTGATCCAGTTCAGCTTCGGCATCCCGCTCTACCTCTTCGTCTTCCTTTCGGTGGTTCTGGGCTTCGTGATGAGCCTCGGCAAGGCCGCAGTCTACAAGCACATCCCCGTCTACTACCCCCACCACGTGGGCGCCGTGGGCGGCCTGGTGGGCATGATCGGGGGCCTGGGCGGCTTCATTCTGCCGATCGCCTTCGGGGTGCTGCTGGACCTGACGAAGATCTGGTCGGTCGTGTTCATGCTGATGTTCGTGATCGTGGCGATCTCGACCATCTGGATGCACCTGGCGATCCGCAAGATGGAACGCGAGAAATACCCCGAGCTGCGCAAGGAGACGTATCTCTCGGACGTGCCCGACAAGCCGCAGCCCGCGCCTGCCACGGCGGACAAGTAACCGCAAACCCGGCGGGCCGCGGCCCGGCCCGCCCCTTTCACTCCAAGACAACATCCCGCTCCAGGAAGGAGAAAGACATTGGGACAGGATCTGAGAAACTGGAACGTCGAGGACGAGAAGTTCTGGAACTCGACAGGCAGGAAGATTGCCAACCGCAACCTGTGGATTTCCATTCCCAGCCTGCTGTGCGGCTTTGCCGTGTGGCTGTACTGGGGGATCATCACCGTGCAGATGCTCAACCTCGGCTATCCGTTCGAGAAGTCGGAGCTGTTCACGCTCTCGGCGATCGCCGGGCTTTCGGGGGCGACGCTGCGCATCCCCTCCACCTTCTTCATCCGCATCGCCGGGGGGCGCAACACCATCGTGTTCACCACTGCGCTCCTGATCATTCCCGCGCTCGGCACCGGGCTGGCGCTTGAAAACCCCGATACCCCGTTGTGGGTGTTCCAGCTGCTGGCGCTTCTGTCCGGGATCGGGGGCGGCAACTTCGCCTCGTCGATGTCCAACATCAGCTTCTTCTTCCCCAAGAAGATCCAGGGCTATGCGCTGGGCATGAACGCCGG